>NZ_CFHTQA010000033.1:0-37445 GCF_984394615.1 Spongiibacter sp.
CTGACGGCTTGCGCTGCGCCGTGCTGGCGCCGGTTCCGGGCAATTCCGCCCGAGCTACCGGAGCACGATCATGACTCAATTCTCTCTCATTTCCGATTCCTCGTTGCTGGTTCGTGACGACCAGGGGCGCTACCTTCCGGCTTCGGCCGACCAGATCCTGACGGCTGCGCGCCAGGTGATCGACCAGAAGATCCAGCGTGGTGCCTCGTTCACGTCACCGGCCCTCGTCAAGGAGTTCCTCTGTGCCAAGCTGGCGGGTTACGAGCACGAGGTGTTCGCGTGCCTGTTCCTGGACTCGCAGCACCGCCTGATCGAGTACGCGGAGCTGTTTCGCGGCACTATCGACGGCGCGGCGGTCTACCCGCGGGAGGTGGTGAAGATGGCCCTGCAGGTCAATTGTGCGGCAGTGATTTTTTCGCACAATCATCCGAGCGGGAACCCCGAGCCGAGCCAGGCGGATCGACGGATAACCCAGCGGCTCACTGAGGCGCTTGCGCTGGTGGATGTGCGCACGCTGGATCACGTCATCGTCGGCGGTGACCAGACAACGTCATTCGCCGAGCGGGGGCTGTTGTAGCACAGGGGCTTCGGCCCCTTTTTTGCTGCGACAGCCGTTTCCCGTGTCCATCGCCTTGCTGCGACCTTCGCTTGCCGTCCGGGGCGGTCAAGGCGCTTCGCTCTTACGATTACAGGGAAAGTGCGCAAACGAAGCTGTTCCCCTGACAACCCCGGTCTGCGCGCTACCTGTAGTCGCGGGCGATGAACTCGGGAAAGACGGTGGCGACACGGACGACTCAGGATGGGCCGATGTTACGGCCGGTTTGGATGATACAAAACAGATGGGCTCCGAATCTGGGAATCCGGTGGTCTCGATTCGACTCGGCTTTGCATGCTCATGCTGGGACAACCGCATGCCGTGACAGGCCGTACTTGGCCGGGACCGGTTGCCTGGCGTTCAACTGTCCACGATAGTGGCGGCAGGTGCGGTGAAAGGGCGAGGCTCTCGGTCGGGGCACTCCGCCTGGCTGGATTTCGGCTCACTCAGCCTGTGCCGGCACCAGCAGCCGGGCGAGCGTTCCCTATCTGCCCGGGGACGCCTTGCGAAGCAGGTTCGGGTATCACAGTACCGGCGTCAATCCAGCGGCGTACCGTTTGGCCGGCACTCCCATCGGATTAGCTCGGCCCGTTGCGTCCTTGCTTGGTTGTGAATCCTGGCGAAGGTGCGGCTGCGCCTCGGGCTTTATGACCACAACCATCCGGCGTAAACAATGTCCCTGGCGCTACGCGCCTTCCTCGCGCAGCACATTCTTTGCGCCTCCCGGTCCTCCACGCTGTTTCGGCCGCTACTCGGTGTGGCCCGCCCGACCCCCGCCGACCGGATCACAACAAGGACGCGATGGGCGCGACCTTGCAACCCGAAAGGAGTACACACCATGGCCAACATCGGTACCTTCACCGTGGAAAAAGACGGCTTCACCGGCACCCTGCGCACCCTGGCCCTCAACGTCAAGCTCAAGTTCGTTCCCAACGACAAGGGCAGCGAGAACGCCCCGGACTATCGTCTGCAGGCGGCCAACGGCCTGGAGGTCGGCGCGGCCTGGCAGAAAGTCAGCCAGGCGGAGCGACCCTACCTGTCGGTGACCCTCGACGATCCTTCCTTCCCCGCCACCATCTACGCCCGCCTTATCGAGGGCGAGGACGGCAAGCACAACCTGCTGTGGTCCCGGAACAAGGGCGATTGATCGCCACGGCATGCGGCCCCGCCCTCGGTGGCGGGGCTGTTCCTGTGTCAGGCGTCGGGATCGGCCAGGCGCCGCTCGGTATCCGTCATCAGGTCGGCGGCGCTGCATTCCAGCGCCCGTGAAATCTTGAGGATCAGCGCCAGCGTCGGCATGTGCTCGCCGCGCTCGACCTTCCCCAGGTGGGAGCGTTCCACGTCCGCCAGGTGGGCCAGGGTTTCCTGGGCCACGCCCCGTTCCGTGCGCAGGGCGCGCACGGCCTCGCCGAAAGCCCGTGCCGGCTCGGCTTCAAATGTGGTCGCGCCGGTGGGTCGGCCGCGCTGGATTGGACGCTTCTTCATACATGAGAGCGTCGTCTCGCGGCATAATAAAAACCACGTTAAAGATAACTCATAAAGTGATTTGGGCCTATGATGGAAGGGGTTTTGTGACAGCAGCCACTCGACGATGCCGGGCCATCAACGTGGAAGACCGTTTAGTCGCGTTTGTTGTTTCGTGTTTTGCCGGCAATACGCTTTTACTGAATTCCACAGATCCGGCTTCGTGCTTTCGGGCAAAGCCCCGTTTGCGTATTCGTGCCTTGTCGTAACGACGCAGTTCCGGTTTTGTGGATGTCAGGGTCACCTTCCCGGTTCATTCCACGGCAAATACTGCGCGAGTCTGGCGCTCGCCCCTTGCCGTCAACCCCGGCCCGCACCGGACCGTGTTGGGGTATGACGGCCAGGGGCTTGTCCGCGCCTGGTGTCGCCTCGCTCCGCCGTGGAGCGAACCCATCAGAGGAAGCGACCATGACAACACTCATTACCGAGCAACACCGCGTACAACTGCTGGCCAACGGCCAGGCCCACGCCGAGGGGCGGGATATCGACCCGCCGCCTGTGGTCAAGCTGTTCACGCCCGATGCCCAGGCCACCTGGCTACTGACCGAGATCGATCCCGCCGACGGTGATACCGCCTTCGGCTTGTGCGACCTGGGGCTGGGTATGCCGGAACTGGGCAGTGTGCGGCTGTCCGAACTGGCGACAATCCGCGGGCCGCTGGGCCTGCCGGTGGAGCGCGATCTGTACTTCATGCCCAAGCGCACGCTCTCGGAGTACGCGGCGCTGGCCCGCGGCAACGGGTCGGTCCTGGATTGACCGGCTCCGCCAGCTCGCCACCGCGGGCTGGCATTCACCGTGTCGCAGTCCGGTGGTTGTGCCTTTTTCGGTCTTGCTTAATACCCAGGCCGCAACAGTTCCCATTGCCGCGATGACAAGCCACGGCCAAGACGCAAAGAGTCAGGATGTTTGCAGCGAAGTGGGGCAGGGTAGCCAATGCCCCGCGGGAAAATGCTCGTGTGGCCGTCGCATTCGGATAGGCCACACAACGCCCGGGAGCGAGTTGGACTTCAAGCCATCGCCTTGCCTGCCAGCCACAAAGGTGCGCCGGTAGCGCTGCCACTCCCGACGCAATAACCACACCCAGCGCGACGTGTCCCGTTACCGACAGGGAGGAGCCGCGCCGTGGCAGAGCCAGGCGAGCACTGGCACCCCGGTGCCGCCTATCTCTACGTCCTGCAACTCGACGGGCCGGCGCTGGCCTGGGAGTACCTGCGCCGCCACCCCGACTACCGGCGCGACTGGTCGCGCTGTCGCCATGATGATGCGTCGGCACATTGGGGGCTGCGCCTGCTCGAAGACCCGGCGCTGGATGCGCGGGACGCGCAACCGGTGTGGTGCCCGGATCACGTGGGCGTGATCCAGCTTCATCCCGATCTTGACCCACCACCCGGTGCTGAAGGCTTCGGCCTTTGGTGTCTGCCCGGGCGCAAGCGCCTGGTGCACGATGGCCGGCGGTTGCTGTGCGCCAGCCACTGCGGTGGCGGTTGTCTGCGCCTGGCTATCGCCCCCGGCCTGTGTAACGGCATGGCCTACGTCTGCGCGGCGCGCGTCCCGGATTGCCGCAACCTCGCCCGTGAGGCAGACAAGTTCATCGCCGGCTCGGTGCCGACTGCACGTGCCTGCGCCCGTCCCACGGCCACCGAGCTGCTGGAACTCCACACGTTGCAGGCCCTGGATGGCACGTTGGCCGGTGCGTCCCTGCGCACTATTGCGGGTGTCCTCTACGGCGCCGGCACTGTCGCCCGTGAATGGCACGCCGACAGCCCCCTGCGGGCCAGGGTGCGCCGCTTGGTGCGGCGCGGTCGCGGCCTGATGCGGGGTGGCTACCGCACGCTGTTGCCCGTCGCGGTGTAGGGGGACGTTCCGGCTCCGCCGCATAACGTCCCTGATCAGGCCGCTCCGATTTCCCCAGACTGTCTCCATCCGGCCATAACCCGGTGGCCGCCGACCCACACCGATGGAGATACCTGTCATGAGACCTTCGCCACTGCGGCCTGCCGCCGCCCCCGCTGCCACGCAGCAACAACCGGTTCCACCATCCCGTTACCTCACCAACGACGAGGCGGCGGAGTATCTGCGTCTGTCGCCGCGCACGCTGGAGAAACAGCGCGTGATCGGCGGTGGCCCGCGCTTTCGCAAGTTCGGCCGCCGGGTGATGTACGCGGTCAACGATCTGGACGTCTGGGCGGACGAGCGCAGCTACGAGGCCACCTGCGACCCCGAGTACGTTGAACGTCACGCCGGCGACAGCCGCCATGAACGCTGATCGCACACAGGCCCATGGTCCACGTCGCGAACCCGGGCAAGGGGCTGGCACAGCTCGACCTGTTCCGCGCCCTGCCGGGGGAGATGGCGGTGCGCGACGCCCAGGACCTGATGGCCTATCCGTTCTTCTCGCTGGCCAAGTCCCGGCGCACCGCGCCCATCGACTTTCGCTCCGGCCCGGTTACCGTGCGGGTGGAGGGCACCCGCGCCCACGGCATCGCCACCATCTGGGATGCCGACATCCTCATCTGGGCCGCCAGCCAAATCGTCGAGGCCTGCGACGCCGGCATCCGGCCGTCGCGGCGGATGCGCGCCACGCCCCACGAGATCCTGCGCTTTATCGGGCGCGGCACTTCCCGGCGCGATTACCAGCGCCTCAAGGCGGCGCTGGATCGCCTGCAATCCACCACGGTGGCAACCTCCATCCGCGAGACCACGGGGCGGCGCCTGCACCGGTTTTCCTGGATCAACGAGTGGAAGGAGTGTGCGGACGCCAAGGGCAGGCCGCTCGGTATCGAACTGATCCTGGCGGACTGGTTCTTCGCCGGTGTGCTGGACGAGGCCCTGGTGCTCACCATCGACCCGGCGTACTTCAAGCTCACAGGCGGTATCGAGCGTTGGCTCTACCGCCTGGTGCGCAAGCACGGCGGGCGCCAGCGCGAGGGGTGGCGATTCGATTTTGCCTACCTGCACCGCAAATCGGGCAGCCTGGCCCGGCCCAGCGATTTCGCCTGCGACCTGCGCGCCCTGGTGGCGCGGCAGTCGCTGCCGGGCTATGTGTTGTCCATCGAGCGCCGCCCCGGTGCGCCGGAAACCCTGGTATTCCGGCCCGTGCCGCGCATGGCACGTTGATAATTGCGGGACAAGCTGTGAATGGGCTCGTGCTATCGAGCGTACCGAAACTCGTGCTATCGGGCGTAACCCGCTCGTGCTTTCAGGCGTACGCATTCGTTGCTATCTCTACGGACGTGCGGCTTGCAGTTTCCCCTAACGTAATACCTAACAATCAATATATTGATTTAACAATACATAACCCCTTGGGGCAGTGGATAAGTCGAACTGATTGCCCAGTAGTGCACAAGAATCCGGGGAGGGCAGTGCCATGATCATTGCCCTGCTCAACCAGAAGGGCGGCGTGGGCAAGACCACCCTGGCCACCCACATTGCCGGTGAACTTGCCCTGCGCGGTCAACAAGTCATCCTGCTGGATGCCGACCCCCAGGGCTCGGCCCTGGACTGGATACAGCGGCGCAGCCAGCAGGGCCTGCCGCGCCTGTTCAGCGCCCTGGGCCTGGCACGGGAAACCCTGCATCAGGAGGCCCCCGAACTTGCCCGACGTTGCGATCACATTGTCATCGACGGCCCGCCACGCATTGCCGCCATCGCCCGCTCCGCGCTGATGGCGGCACAACAGGTGCTGATCCCGGTGCAGCCCAGCCCCTATGACCTGTGGGCCAGTGGTGAGATGATTGCCCTAGTCCGCGAGGCGCAGGTGTTCCGGCCGAATCTGGCCGCTGCCTTTGTCATTAATCGGCGCGTGGTGCGCACCGTTATCGGCCGGGAGGCCCGCGGAACGCTGGACGACCAGGCATTCCCCGCGCTGGCATCCGAGGTGTGCCAGCGCATCGTCTTCGCCGACAGCGTGGCCGCCGGGCGTCTGGCGCGGGAGAGCGCGCCAGACGGTGCGGCCGCCCATGAAATCCGTAAGCTGACCGACGAGTTGCTGCGGGGTGCCCCATGAACCGCGAGCGGAGCAAACGCGTCGCGATTGGCGCCCGGCCACCGAGCAACCCCGAGGCCGAAGCCTGGATTCGCCAGGGCGATGCCGGCGCCGTGCAAAAGGGCGAACTCTACACCGCCCGGTTAACGCTGGACGTAACCCCGGCCATGCGTGCCCGTATCAAGGTCTCGGCCTTCAACAGCAACGCCACGGTGACGGAACTACTGCGTGCCTTGTTGGAGCGCGAATTCCCTGAGCCCGACGTTTTGAAGCCCCAGGTTTCGGAAGCTGAGATTCCGGAGACAGGCGCATGACATCCGAACCGGTTACGCCCAACAGCCTGCCGCTGATGCGGCCCCCGGCCTGCACGGCGCCGGACGAAGGCGCACCCTTGACCCGAATCTCGCTGCTCTACATCGAGCAACGTATCAACCTCTACCTGCGCTTCGGTTGCCCGCTTCGGGATTACCAGGTCGACCGTTGGCGACGTTGCGCGGTGTTTCCCCCGGCGCGGGTGTTTTGCCGCATCCGATGGGAAACGAACGACTACGGCACCACCCGCTGGCAATTGATGGTGCTGCAAAGTGGCCGACCGGAAGAGTCCATGCAACGGGTGCGGGGTGTGCGCCCCGGTGCGCACATCCTGCTGAACGCCGAAGGCGAACGGCAGGTAAGGGCCACGCTGGCCCGCATCGATGCCATCGAGGCACAGCGTATTGACCCGGCCGATGTCTCCCCGGCGTACTGGCGGCTGTTGCACAACCGTCTCGCCGCGCGTCAGCCATTGCCCACCTATGACGCCGAGCGCCATGCGGCCTGGCTGGTGGGGAGGGCATTACAATGAGGTGGCATATCCGCTTACACCTATGGGCCTGCTTTATGGTCCTGTTGCTGATGGCCGGCAGTCTGTTTGCCTTGGCCTGGGTGGCATTCACGCCGCCAACGGCGCGCGTGATCTACAACGCCTCAGACAGTGTCCCGATGGGTTGGTATCGCGTGACGCCGCTGGATGACATATCCGCTACACAGCCCGATGCCATCGCGGTAGACAGTATTGTCCTGACCCGGTTGCCAGCCAGTGTTGCAATACTGGCCGATCAACACGGCTACCTGCCTTTGCAGGTGCCGCTGCTGAAACGGGTCGGTGCGGTGGCACCGGAGCACGTGTGTATTTCCGGGGGCAACGTGCGTATCGATGGCGTGCAGGTGGCCGCCATTCTGCCCGCCGATGCACAGGGGCGACCGCTGCCGGTTTGGCAACAGTGTCGCCCACTGGTCGACGACGAACTGTTCCTGCTCAGCAACACCACCCCGGCGTCCTTCGATAGCCGTTACTTTGGGCCGGTCAGACGCAAAGCCTTGCTGGGCACTGCTCATCGGCTCACCCTGGAATCAATGCCATGAGTACCAAGAATCTACAGCGAACGATGTCGTTCGCCAGGCTTTGCCTGTGTCCATGCCGCGGCTGCATCAGTGCGTTCTCACCGCGCGGAATGCGGCAGTCCTCCGTGCAGACGGCTTGCCCCGAGCGCTCGTCACCTTGTGTGACGTTGCCGCTCGCCGGCGACCTGACATGGCCAGCCTGCCGGTCGCCGGGGCATCGCCGACCCGGGCCTTTGGGCCGGGGAAAGATGCAGGGCAAGATAAAAGGTTGCGGCACCAAGGTGCGCGAAAATCCGGTCTGCACGTGGGGTGGGTGCGGCACGCACCGGGGGCCGGTAGCGTGCTGTGAAAGGCGGCAATGCCGAGTCCGCACGGGGCTAGCGGCGTGTCACTTGCGCTCCAAATTGCTGGACCTCGCTGGAGGTTCCTCATGAGCCGGCGCCGCAGCGACGAGGGCGAGCGCTTCCGCCCCCGGCCCAGTGCCCCGAAAAATCGCGGCCAGCCATTTATCAACTCGGTTATCAGGCAGGCCAACAAGGCCGGGGCAAAATCGCGCAAGGGTGGTAATCGTCCCGGTGCGCGGCTGGGTCGTGGCCATGTGGCGGCTCGCTTCGCCGGGCAGTCCCTGGCGCCCAATGCCAGGCGTGTCACCATCAAGACCCGGTTGGTGAACCTCTCCAAAGCCGGGAAGCGCTCCACCATCACTCACCTCCGTTATATTGAACGCGAAGGCGTGGGCCGGGATGGTGAACCGGGCAGGGCTTACAGCGCTTTGAGTGATGATGCCGACCTGGCCGAGTTCGAACAGCGTGGCCGCAAGGATCGTCATCAGTTTCGGTTTATTGTTTCCCCCGAGGATGCGGCGGAGCTGGAAGACCTGCACCGCTATACCCGTGACCTGATGCAAGGCATGGAGCAGGATCTGGGTACCTCACTAGATTGGGTAGCGGTGGATCACTGGAACACCGACAACCCCCATACCCATATCGTATTGCGGGGCCGGGATGACCAGGGGCGGGATTTGATTATCTCCCGCGATTACATCGCCGATGGCATGCGTCATCGCGCCTGCGAACTCGCCACCGATTGGCTGGGCCCGCGCACCGAACTGGAGATCCGGCGCAGCCTGCAACGGGAGGTGGAACAGGAGCGCTGGACCAGTCTTGATCGCACGCTGCAACACGAGGCTGAAAAAGGCTTGATTGCTATCAACAAATTTTCTGAACCACGCCTGCAACGTCAGCGCCTATTGCTGATCGGCCGCTTGCAACATCTGCAGCGCCTGGGGCTGGCCTCTGAACAGCAGCCCGGCACCTGGGAACTTCAACCCGGCGCGGAGCAGACCTTGCGCGCCATGGGCGAGCGGGGCGACATCATCCGCACAATGCAGCGCGCCATGAGTGGCCAGCAGCGGGAGCTGGCTGTTTTCGAGCCGGGCGAAGGCGCCAGCCCCATCATCGGCCGCGTTGCCGCCAAGGGGCTGGCTGATGAGCTGAACGACCGTGGCTACCTGGTACTCGATGGCCTCGACGGCAAGGCCCACTACCTGGCGTTGCCTGCCGGGGCGGAACTGGCGGAATACCCAACAGGTGCCGTGGTGGAAGCCACGGGTATGGGCAAAGCCCGCGCCGTGGATCGCGATATTGCCGCACTGGCCGAGGAGGGGCTGTACCGTCTGGATGCCAGACGGATTCAGCAAGGTGAGACTATGAACGGTCGTGAACCCGAGGATGTTGTGACCACCCATCGTCGTCGGCTGGAAGCCCTGCGCCGGGCTGGCATTGTGGAGCGCCTGGGCGAGGATGTCTGGCGGGTACCCGCTGACCTGCCCGAGCAGGGTCGCCAGTATGACCGGCAGCGTACTGGTAGCATTACCGTGACCCTGAAATCCCACCTGTCCATTGAACAACAAACCCGGGCAGTCGGCGCCACGTGGTTGGACCGGCAACTGATAGGCGGCGAGGGTATCGGTGGCGGTCAGGGTTTTGGTGCCGAGGTTAGCAAGGCCCTGCAACAGCGAGCCGATTTTTTGGTGGAGGAGGGACTGGCGGAGAAACGAGGTCGGCGCGTCATACTTGCCCGCAATCTGCTGGCAACACTACGCAATAAGGAGCTGGCGAAAGTGGCGGAAGGCATCACGGCGGGAACCGGTCTGGAATTTCGACAGCCCGCCGATGGCGATCAAGTCAGCGGCATCTACCGCCGTAGCCTGGTGCTCACCAGCGGCCGCTTTGCCATGCTGGATGATGGCATGGGGTTCAGCCTGGTGCCGTGGAAGCCGGTCATCGAGCAACGGCTGGGCCATTCCCTGTCTGCCGTGGTGCGGGGCAATGGTGTCAGATGGGAATTGGGTCGATCTCGCGGAGCCAGTATTGGCTAATGTCTCTGCTTCATTATGGTTGTCGTAGTTATTTAATGTACCGTAGATTGGTTGAGTTTCCCATTTTGAACAAATTGAGAAACGACTTAATGTTCTGGTTTAAAGGTTTCACTGGCCCTGCCTCTCAACAATGGTCAATGAAGCAGCGAAGAATTGCTTACACAGGCTAAGTAGTTCTACGTGAACATCTCTTCTCCGCTACTGCTGTCGTTTCAATCTTCAAGGGATGGGTCTCCGCGACCCAGTGATGTGGCCGTTTGAGCTCTAATCTAAGCCTTAAGCTGGACGAGTAATATTATAAGTTCTATAAAAACCTATTGACGATCGGTTTTATGTGGGCAATAATCGTCCGCATATCCAAGTGTCAATGTAAAGGTTGTTCTGTGAATCTAGGGGAACTCGAAAAAGCGGCTTTGCAGTATTTCTGGAGCCATGAAGAAGCGGATGCAAAGCAAGTGCATGCTTTCTTTGAGGTTCGGCGTGGTGGCTCACTGAATACCATTCAGAGTACTTTGGATCGTCTGTTTAAAAAAGGTCTGCTAAAGCGGGAAAAGCATGGCTATGCCTATGTGTACCGCCAAGCCATGAGCAAAGACGCTTTTATCGGCGAGCTGGTTGCGGATGTGACTAAGGATTTCTTCAAGCCCACCGAGAATGCCCTACACGCGGCCTTTACCTCCATGTCATCCAGCCTCTCCGATGATGAACTGTCAGAGCTGGAAGCTCTGATTGAACAACAACGCAATAATGCCCGCTCGGAGTAGCTAGCGTGATCATTGGTGGCCTGGCTCTGTTTCTTAATTTTTTTGCTGCGGCGACGCTCGCTTTCTTTTTTGGCGTGGCAGCGGTTAGTGCTGCCGGCTTATTTCGTACTCCCTGGCAATCTATCGATGCAAGCGGTCGGCGCCGGTTGCTATGGGTGGCGGTGTCTACCCCTTGGCTACTTGCTTTGGGGGTATCCGTCTTCTTCCTTTTGTCACTCTCGGTTGATGTGCCTTGGGTCGGGCAGTTAGTGCACTGGCATCATGTCAACGCGTTTAATTTCTATAGCTGGCATGCTTATCCCTCCCTGTTGCTGTTACTGATGTTTGTTGCCATTGCGGTCAAAACCTATCGCAGTGCAGCCTCTCACCTTAGGGCTTATGGCTTGCTGAAGCTGGCGCTGAATGACGAACAATTATTGGAGAGCCAAGTGCCACAGGCATTTTCGGCTGGTTTCCTGGTGCCGGAAGTGTTTATTAGTACCGGCTTGATTGATCAGTTGGAGAAGCACGAACTCCAGATTGTGCAGCATCATGAGCAAGCCCACGTTAATCGCCGTGATTCCCTGAAAAAACTTATCTTCAGCTTTCTATCTTCATTCTTTCTCTTGCGTGTTGCCCAGCCGATGCGCCAGGCGATGTCATTGTGTATGGAGCAGTGTGCCGATGAATGTGCGGTTTCCGGAGGGACGGATCGGGCCGATGTGGCCATGACACTATTGAAAGTGACCAAACTGATGCGGGCCTACGGAGCAAGGGGGGATACAGCTTCTCTGACGTGCGCCTTTGGTGATAGTGAGGTCAAGGCGCGGGTGACGTACCTGATACTGCCTCAACCGGCCCGCAGCATACCTTTAGTGTTGATGATGGCGCTGCTCAGTGCCATCGCCTTATTGTGTTTGCTCAGCGTGGATACTGTTCATCACGTCATCGAGACTCTGTTTACTCACTAGGAATACCTTATGAAGAAGCCAACTGTTCTGTCATTTATAAAACCGATCATTGGTCGGTTTTATAAAGTGGCATTGCCGGTGCGTCAAGTACCATTTTTTTCGTTTATAAAACCGACTGCAGATCGGTTTTGCATGGGGGGCAGGATATCAATCAGTGCGATGCTCTGCGCGTTGATAGTTTGGCTCCCAGTATCTGCGCAGGCGCAAACCGAGCGCATGGCGTCCATTAGCATGCAGGACGCGCTCACGAAAACGCTGCTGCAACACCCGGAGTTACCCGGTTATCGCGAGCTGCTTAAAAGCGCTGATGGTTATATCCAGCAGGCGGGTGTCGGGGAGCGGCCGGAATTAAGCTTCTTGGTCGAAGATGCCTTTGGTTCTGGTGATTTCAATGGCATCGACAATGCTCAGTCCACCCTGAGCTTGAGCTGGCTGCTGGAGGGCGAGTTGTTGGATAAGCGGACCCTCGCTGCTCGCAGCCAAAAAAATACCTTTATCGCGCAACAGGAAATCAAACGCCTGGATATCGCGGCGGAAACAGCCCGCTACTATCTGGCCGCGTTGTTCTTCCAGAAAAAGAAACAGCTGGAACTTGACGCTATTACCCAGCTTGAACGTGTGCAAAGCGAAGTAGCCAAGCGGGTGAAGGCTGGTGCGGCGCCGCATGCAGATTTGTATCGCGCACAAGCTAACTTGGCAGAGAAAAAACTGGTGCTCAATGATGTCGGCTATGAAATCGACTCCGCCATCCAGAACCTGGCTGCCCAGTGGGGCGAGTTCCAGCCGGACTTTGCCGCAGTTAAGGGCAGTTTGGATGTGCCGGAGCAGCCCGTGAACTTGTTTGCCATCCGTGAGCGCCTGGCACAGAACCCCAATATCCAGTTGTTTTTGAGTGAGGAGCGACTGGCCCAGTCGAAGATCGATGTCGCCAGGGCTGAGGCTAAGGCACTGTGGCGTTTCAACGCCGGGGTGCGCCGCCATGAAGCCACTAACGACTACGGTGTGGTGGCAGGTTTCAGTGTGCCGTTGGGCAGTCGTGACAGGAACAAAGGCAAGGTGATGGCCTTGTCGGCCGAACAGGCTGCCTCCAGGGCTAACGCCGAGGCGATGCGCGTCCGCATGGAGGCTCAACTGTCCAACTATGTGCGCTCGTTCGAGCGCTATCAGGATTCTGAGGCGGCACTAAAACAGGACATTATTCCGCGCATCGAGCGCGCGCTGAAGGAAGCGGAAAAGGCCTACAAGTTGGGCAAGTACAGCTTTGAAGAGTGGAACTCGGCACAGCGGGAACTGCTCGTGGCCCAGGCCACCCTATTGGACCTGCAATTCAAGGCCCATCTGAACCGTGTCGAAATCGAGCGCCTGGCCGGTGTGGCCATCTGAGTCTGAGGAGAAATTTTAATGAAACGATTAATTCAACCCGGTTTTGCCATGGCCCTATCTCTGATTGTGACAGGCACTGTGCTGTCAGCGCCAGCCTATGCTGTCGAAAACCAAGAGGCGGCGGCTTATGAAGAAGTGGAAAAGGGGCCGAACAATGGCCGCATGCTGAGACAGGACGGCTTTGCCATTGAGCTGGCCATTTTTGAAGATGGCGTGCCGCCGGAATTCCGGGTCTGGGCCACCCTGAACGGCCAGCCCCTCAGTCCCGATGAGGTCAAGGTTCGAGTCGTGCTCGACCGCCTGGGTGACGTGCAGGACAAGATCGGCTTTTACCGCCAGGAAGACTACCAGCGCGGTGACATGGCGATCTACGAGCCCCATTCCTTTGCAGTGGCACTGAATGCCGAATACCAGGGCAAAACCTATCGATGGGCCTATGACAATTTTGAGGGACGGGTGGATATCAAGGATGACATCGCTGCGGCTAATGGTATCGAAACGGTGAAAGCCGGTCCGGGCACCATTCACCAGACCGTCACCGCTTATGGTGAGTTGATCAATCCGGTTGAAAGCACTCGCGACATTGTGGCGCGCTTTGCCGGTGTCGTTAAGAAGGTTCATGTCAACCTTGGGAACCAGGTAGAGAAAGGCGATTCACTGGTCACTATCGAGAGCAACCAGGGCTTGAATGCCTACACCATTAAAGCACCGATTGACGGCGTGGTATCCGGCCGTTATGTCAGCGCCGGAGAGCAAACTGACGGACAGACCTTGCTGCGCCTGATCAACAATCGAGAACTAGTTGCCGAAATTTATGTATTTCCACAGGACCGCTCGAAAGTACGGATGGGTAGCCCGGTGGTGCTGGAAGTCGACGGCGTTGAACAGCCGGCTGAAGGTGTCATTAGCTACATCGGGGCAGAAATCATCGAGGGGCAGGGCTTTCCGGTACGGATAGCGATTGATAACGCTGCGGGTGTATTCAGCCCAGGCGCTTTTGTTCACGGCCGTATTACGGTTGCCCGCTACGATGTTCCGCTGTCGGTCAAACGTGACGGCATCCAGGCCTTCCGCGATTTCCAGGTGGTCTACGCCAAAGTGGGTGAAACCTATGAAGTTCGTATGCTGGAAATCGGTGCACAAGCCGGCGAATGGGCCGAAGTGCTGGGCGGGCTTGAGCCCGGTACTGAGTACGTGACCAGCAACAGCTACGTCATCAAGGCCGACATCGACAAGTCCGGCGCGTCCCACGATCACTAAGAGGTTCTTATGTTAGACATGATACTGCGGTCATCGTTGAGTGGCCGCACGCTGATAATGGTCGTGGTGCTTTTTCTGTGCGCATTGGGGGCCTGGAATTTTACCCGCCTGCCGATTGATGCGGTGCCGGATATCACCAATGTCCAGGTTGTAATCAACACCGAGGCCTCCGGCTATACCCCGTTAGAGGTCGAGCAACGGGTCACCTTCCCGATTGAAACCGCCATGGCAGGATTGCCGAATCTTGAATACACGCGCTCGGTGTCTCGCTACGGCCTGTCCCAGGTAACGATCATCTTTAGTGACGATACCGATATTTATTTTGCCCGTCAGCTGGTCAATGAACGATTGTCGACCGCAAGGGCCAAACTGCCTGACTCACTGGACCCGGAGCTGGGACCGATTGCCACGGGGCTGGGTGAAATCTTCATGTTCACCGTCGATGCCGAGCCCGGTGCTACTAACGAAGACGGTTCATTGATCACGCCTACTGATTTGCGAACAGCCCACGACTGGATTATCCGTCCGCAGTTGTTGCGGGTGCCCGGCGTGGTCGAGGTCAACCCGATTGGTGGCTTTAAGCGTGAAATTCAGGTAGCCATCAAGCCGGAAAAACTGCTGTTTTATCAGGTTACCCAACAGGAATTAATCGCGGCGATTGCCGAGAACAATGAAAATCGCGGTGTCGGTTTTGTCGAGAAAAAAGGCGCTCAGCTGTTGCTGCGGGTACCGGGGCAGGCCGGTAGTTTGGAGGCGATCGGCAATATCCTGGTGCGTACATTTGATACGGTGCCGGTACGGGTGAAAGACCTGGCCGATGTTCAGGAAGGCAAGGAGCTGCGCTCGGGTGCCGCCACCCAGAACGGTCGCGAGGTGGTGATGAGCACCGTCTTTATGCTGGTGGGTGAAAACAGTCGCACCGTTGCCAAAGGCGTGGCGGAAAAACTGCAGGCCGTTAATGCCAGTCTGCCGGAAGGCATTGTGGCGACAGCGGTTTACGACCGCACCAAGCTGGTGGACAAGACCCTGAAAACCGTGCAGACCAACCTGCTGGAAGGTGCGCTGCTGGTTATTGTGATCCTGTTCTTCCTGCTGGGCAACGTGCGCGCGGCACTGCTGACTGCGGCGGTTATTCCCATCGCCATGTTGATGACTATCACTGGTATGGTGCAGACAAAGGTCAGTGCTAACCTGATGAGCTTAGGGGCGTTGGACTTTGGTCTACTGGTCGATGGCGCTATTATCATTGTTGAAAACTGTCTGCGGCGTCTGGGTATAGAGGCTAGAAGCGGCCGATCTATGTCTTTGGCTGAGCGGCTCGAAGTTGTTTATAGCGCCACTAAGGAAGTGATCAGACCAGCGCTGTTCGGTGTGTTTATTATCACCGCTGTGTACCTGCCTATCTTCTCGCTGACCGGCGTAGAAGGCAAGATGTTCCACCCGATGGCGCTTACCGTAGTCATTGCACTGAGCTGCGCCATGTTGCTGTCGATTACCTTTGTACCGGCGGCTATTGCCTTCCTATTCAAGGAACCGGTGGAAGAGAAGGAAAACAAAGCTTTTAACGCCTTGCAGAATGCTTATGAGGGCTTGCTGCTGAAATCCATCAAGGCCCGCGGTTTAGTGGTCGCTGTAGCTGCGGTGTTGGTGCTGATCTCAGGCTGGGGTGCAACCCGTTTGGGTAGTGAGTTTGTGCCCAACCTTGATGAGGGCGATATTGCCATGCACGCCCTGCGGATACCCGGCACCTCGTTGTCGCAGTCGATTGAGTTCCAGCGCGTGTTGGAGGAGAGGATCAAGGAGTTGCCGGAAGTCGAGCGGGTATTCGCCAAGATGGGTACCGCTGATGTGGCTACCGATGCTGTTCCCCCCAGCGTGGCGGATAACTTTATCATTCTCAAGCCCCGCTCTGAGTGGCCGGACTCCGGCAAGCCGAAGGCGGAGATTGTTAAAGAGCTTGATGCATTGGTCAGCGACATACCCGGTAACCGCTATGAGTTCCTGCAACCGATCCAGATGCGTTTTAACGAACTGCTGTCAGGTGTTCGTGCAGAGCTGGCGATCAAGGTGTTTGGTGATGAGCTCGACAGGCTGGCGGAAGTCGGCGGCGCTATCGAAGAGGCCATTGCTGACGTCGAGGGTATTGTGGATATCCAGGTGGAGCAGACCAAGGGCCTGCCATTCCTGACAATAGTGCCGCGCAGTGATGAGATGGCGCACTACAAAGTCACACTGCGTTCTTTGCAGGATCAGCTGGCAGTTGCTATCGGCGGTCAGGTGTCGAGCCTGTTCTACGAAGGTGATCGCAGTTTTGACATTACCGTCAGATTGCCCGAGCAACGTCGCAGTGACCTCGACAGCCTTGGCTCGCTACCGATACAAGTTAGCGGCGAACGCTATGTGCCCCTGAATGAACTGGTCGACTTTGAATACGTGGACGGCCTCAACCAGGTCAACCGCGAAAACGGCAAGCGCCGTGTGGTGGTCACCGCCAATGTCCGGGGCCGTGATCTGGGTTCTTTTGTGGAGGATGTGCAGGCAGCCGTGAAGAGTCGTGTGGATATCCCGGCCGGTTACTGGGTGGAGTACGGCGGCACCTACCAGAGCCTGCAATCAGCCTCCAACCGCCTGATGGTGGTGGTGCCCGTCACGCTGGTGATGATCGTCGGCCTGTTGCTGCTGGCGCTGCGCTCTTTCAAGGATGCCATGGTGATCTTCACCGGTATTCCGCTGGCGCTGACCGGTGGTGTATTGGCGCTGGCCTTGAGGGATATTCCGTTCTCTATCTCGGCGGCGGTTGGCTTTATCGCGCTGTCGGGTATCGCCATTCTCAACGGGCTGGTGATGGTGTCCTTTATCCGTGAGTTGATTAAGGACGGCATGGGCATCGACGAGGCAATCGTCAGAGGCGCTTTAACCCGGCTGCGCCCGGTTATTACCACCGCGCTGGTTGCCTCGCTCGGCTTTGTGCCGATGGCGCTGAACACCGGCATCGGGTCTGAAGTACAGAGACCACTGGCTACTGTGGTGATCGGAGGCGTCATTTCGTCAACCCTGCTGACCCTGTTTGTACTACCGGCGTTGTACCGTATGTTGCAACGCCCCGCAAAAACCGTTTCTCAATCTGAAACCCCTATTTCTCAATAATTGGAGGATTAAACGTCCTATGTTTAAGTTGTTATTAGTGGCTATTACCGCCCTGGCCAGTACGCTGGCCTTCGGGCACGGTATGTCGGCGGAAGATCAAGCCAGAGTGCTGAACGCCGGTTACTTCGAGTTTGTCGAGCTCGGAGCCATCCATATGATCACGGGCTATGACCATCTGCTGTTCCTGTTTGGTGTGATGTTCTTCCTGACCAAGTTCACCGAGATCGTTAAGTTCATTACCGCCTTCACCATCGGTCACTCCATCACACTGGTGTTTGCGACCTTGATGGGCATTACGATCAATTACTTTCTAATTGATGCCATTATTGCTCTGACTGTTTGCTACAAAGCCTTTGATAACCTGGATGGTTTCAAGCGCTATCTGAAAAGCAAGCCGCCCAGTCTGATCTGGATGGTGTTTGGTTTCGGTCTAATTCATGGCTTTGGTTTGTCGACTCGCTTGCAGCAATTGCCGTTGGGCGATGAAGGACTGGTTGGAAAAATTCTGTCTTTTAACGTTGGTGTTGAACTTGGCCAGATTGCCGCACTGTCCGTCATGTTGGTAGTCCTATCTGCCTGGCGCAAACGCAAGAGTTTCACCCGGTTTTCCGCAGCGTCTAATGTTAGCCTGATGGCGACCGGGCTGTTCTTACTGGCTTTCCAACTGCACGGCTATATGCACAGCAAATACCCGGATGATTTCCCCCTCAACAAGGACGATCACTCCCATGTGCATGAGGATATGGCGGCGCTGGATTACCCCAATCGTCCGGCGGCTTTCAAAAATTTGCTGGACACAGGGGGGATGAAGCAACCAGTTACCCCGTCTACCAATACACCCTCTGATAAGAGCCAACACAGTCATGATGGTACCTCTTATCACAGTCACTAAATGATACGTCAACAGGAGAAATTCAATGAAGCTATACAAAACCGTACTGATTCTATTTTTGATGTCAGCCTCTTCCCTGGGGATGGCCCACGGCGGGGGTCACAAACAAGTGAGTGAAGATCAGATTGTAGAGATTGCCCAGCGAGCTCTCGGGCAGCTGTCGTCGGTGGAGCATGGCCTGGCTATCGGCAAACTGAAACCGACCTGGGCAAAGCTTGATGCAAGCAATATCGAAATCGTTGAACGCGGTCGCGGCTATTTTGTCGTCAAAGCATATAACCCGCAGGAGAGTGACACCACGTACATGCTGATCTCCGCTGCGGGTGAACTGTACGACGTTAACGATACGGGCAAATTTTCCGGTGTGAATAAGGAGTAGATATGGAGGCGATAATTAAGGTCTTTGCCGCCGCACTCATTATTGCGTTTACCTCTTGGTTATCTGGAAAGAAACCTGAACTGGCAGGCTTTATTATCGCCCTTCCCATGGTTTCTATCCTGGCACTGCTGTTTTCTTATCTAGAGCATCGGAGCGCTGAGGCGTCCATCACCTTGGCCAAAAGTGTGATGGTCGGCGTGCCTGTGTCCTATTTGTTCTTTTTGCCATTTTTTTTGGCAGATCGATTCGGATGGGGGTTCTGGGTGCCATATGTCACCGGCTTTCTATTAATAGGCGTTGGATTTGTAATACATAGCCAGATTATGAATTGGATTAATTAGGCAATAGTGGTTTTGGGGTGAATTTATAACTAGTCCGTGTGCATAAAAGGCCATTAAATTGGTTTGGTTATAGTTTTCCTTTCCGATTGATTGGTGGCTTGGAGAGTAAGCTTGGTTTCCACGGATAGACTGACAATGGGATTGGGCGGAGATTGGAATAAATTGTATGGAGCTACGTCACTTACGGTGCTTTCTGACTGTTGCTGAAGAATTGCATTTCGCTCGTGCGGCGGAACGCCTGCATATCGAGCAGTCACCTTTGTCACGGGCCATAAAGGAACTGGAGGAGGAACTGGGGGTTCGTCTATTCAACCGCACTACTCGGAGTACGAGGTTGACCCGCGCCGGGCAACTGTTTTTAAAACACGTACCTCATGTTTTTACTGCACTCGATAAGGCGCGGGGCAGTGTGCAAGCTGCCGCCGCAGGCTTCCATGATCAACTGCGCGTGGTGCTCTCCGATAATATCACGCCACCTCGTCTCACCGCAATATTGGCCCAATGTCGTGAGGAGGAGCCGGAAGTCGATATCCGCCTGTTCGAAGTGCCTCTGGGGCAGCAACTCAAGGGACTACATGACGACCTCTATGACGTGGGTTTTGCTCAGTCCGCTGAGGTCGGGGATGGCATTGTGGCGGTGCATGCCTGGAGTGATCCGTTGGTTGTCGCTTTGCCAGCACGGCATCCGCTTCTGACCTACCAAAGAATTCCAGTGGATGAATTATTACGCTATCCGCTGGTTGGCTACGATCCGCAATCCTGTCAAGGCCACTGCCATCAGATCCGTCGTATCCTGCGCAGCGCGGATCGGGAACCCTTGGTGGTTGAGCAGGTTTCCTCCCAAGACCTGATGTTGACGCTGGTGGCGGCGGGTTATGCACTCGCCCTGGTGGGCGAGTCGCATCTGGTGGCCTCGCGTTGTGAAGGTGTGGTTGCTCGCCCGCTGGCGGGACGAACCCGGCTGCTTACCACTTGGCTGCTCCGGCGGGATACCGAGCCTTCCGCCACACTTCGCCGGTTTATCGAAAGGGTAGTACCGATAAACGACGAGGGCGATGCAGCCACATCTGAGACGAAGGACGACATCTGATGAAGCGTTGTTACACTCTGCTGGTTGCTGTGTTTTTGAGTGCCTGCGGGGATAGGCCCGCCTCGACTGCGGGACCAGCCGCTGAGATACCACCCACGGAAACGGTGGAGTTCCTGCTGGCCAACCCCGAGCGTCATAAAACACTGCGAGACCAGTGTCGGCTCAATCGTGCCGAGGTGGGCGACGAGTTGTGCAACATCGTGGGGGAGGCCAACAACAAGGCTTTCCTCGGTGATGGCGAGGTGCCCTATACACCACCGGAAGATCCACCGGCATTTTGATGCCGGTGGATTGAAAATCCATAGCGGTAAACTGCCTTCGCCGAAATACGCTGTATTTGCCGGTGTTTTCCTGATGTCCGCCGCTATTGGCAATCTTGCGTTTTCCTTCTTTATTCTGCCGATAACAGTCTTTGACCGGCACTGATCCGGCACCGAATCTGACACCTGTGGGCGCGCCCTCGTGCGCGCAAAAACGGGACTGATTCGGAGGCAGGAATGCGGGCGACAGGTGTGCTCTATGGTCAGGTGCTGGCGGTGTTCGGCATTGTGATCGCCGGGGTGTGGGGTGCCACCCAGTGGGTGGCGCATGCCCTGGGCTACCAGCCCCGCCTGGGTGCGCCTTGGTTCGAGCTGCTCGATAAGCCGGTCTACCACCCCTGGCGCCTGTTCGACTGGTGGTTCTTCTTCGACGCCTATGCCCCCCAGGTGTTCCTGACCGGTGGCGCGATTGCCGGGGCCAGCGGCCTGATGGCCGTGGTGGTCGCCATTGGCATGTCGATCTGGCGCTCGCGGCAATCGCGTTTGGTGACCACCTATGGTTCGGCGCGCTGGGCGGAGCCCGCGGAGGTGGAGCGCGCCGGCCTGACCGGCGATGCCGGTGTGTTCCTGGGCCAGCACGACGAAAAATACCTGCGCCACGAAGGGCCGGAACATGTGCTGACCTTCGCGCCGACCCGCTCGGGCAAGGGCGTGGGGCTGGTGGTGCCCACCTTGCTGAGCTGGCCGGCCTCGGCGGTGATCCATGACATCAAGGGCGAGAATTGGCAACTGACCGCCGGCTGGCGGTCGCGTTTCTCCCACTGCCTGTTGTTTAATCCCACCGATCCGAAGTCGGCCGCCTACAACCCCTTGCTGGAAGTGCGACGTGGCGCTCACGAGGTGCGCGATGTGCAGAACATCGCCGATATTCTGGTGGACCCCGAAGGCGCGTTGGAGCGTCGCAATCATTGGGAGAAGACCTCCCACGCCTTGCTGGTGGGCGCGATCCTGCATGTGCTTTACGCGGGGGAAGACAAATCCCTGCGGGGTGTCGCCAACTTCCTTTCCGACCCGGCCTGTCCCTTCGAGGTCACGTTGCATCGGATGATGACCACCAGGCATCTGGATGATGGGCCGCACCCGGTGGTGGCGTCGGCGGCGCGTGAAGTGCTGAACAAGGCGGACAACGAGCGCTCCGGGGTGCTCTCCACCGCCATGAGTTTTTTGGGGCTGTACCGTGACCCGACGGTGGCGGCCGTGACTTCCCGCTGCGACTGGCGCATTGCCGACCTGATTGCCGCCGAGCACCCTGTTTCCCTTTACCTCGTGGTGCCGCCTTCGGACATCAACCGCACCAAACCGCTGATCCGTCTCATCCTCAACCAGATTGGGCGGCGGCTGACCGAATCTCTGGACGGTAGCGATGGCATCGAGCGCCGGCACAAATTGCTGTTGATGCTGGATGAGTTTCCCGCGCTGGGGCGGCTCGACTTTTTTGAATCGGCGCTGGCCTTTATGGCCGGCTACGGCATTCGCAGTTTTTTGATTGCCCAGAGCCTGAACCAGATCGACAAGGCCTATGGCGTTAATCACGCCATTCTCGATAACTGCCATGTGCGGGTGACCTTTGCCACCAACGACGAGCGCACCGCCAAGCGGATCTCCGACACCCTGGGTACCGCCACCGAGCTGCGGGCGCAGCGCAACTACGCTGGTCACCGCCTGGCGCCCTGGTTGGGGCACCTGATGGTCTCGCGCCAGGAGACGGCGCGACCGCTGCTGACACCGGGGGAGGTGATGCAGTTGCCATCGGATGAGGCGGTGGTGATGGTCTCTGGCCAGCCACCGATCAGGGCGAAGAAGCTGCGCTATTACCTGGATGCCAATTTCAAGCGCCGTGTACTGCCGCCCCCTGTTTTGGCCGAGGGACGATACACGGATGCACCCGGGGTTCGCCCCAATGACTGGAGCAAACTCGCGGTGCCTGCGGTACCGGCCACGCCTTCTGCTACGGCGGATGTGACCGGAGGCAGTGATGACGGCGGCCCGCGCCGGCAGCCGGAACTGTCGGAAGCGGTGGGCTGGGAACCGGACGCCAAGCCGCCCACCAATGACCTGGCGCTGCTGGATGACGAGGACGATATCCAGCCCTTGCCTGCGAAGTTTGATCCACGCCTGCAACGGGCGGCGCGACTGGCCGCCCTCGACCCCGACGATGGAATTGCCCTATGAGCCGACTGCATTCCCGCCAACGCCTTAACCTGTTTATACAGCGTGACCACGCCAAGCGCCTGGACGAGTTGTCCGCGATGAAAGGTGTTTCCAAGTCGTCCATCGTGGCGGCGGCGCTGGCCTCCTGGCTGTCGCCTGATGCCGCCGACAAGCGAGAGGCGGCCATGGCCAAGCGGCTGGATCGCCTGTCCCGCCAGTTCGAGAAGCTGGAGCGTGACCAGAATATTCTCATCGAAACGCTGGCCTTGTTCGTGCGCTATTACCTGACGGTCAGCACGCCGCTGCCGGAATCTCATCAGGAAGCGGCCAGGGCCCAGGGTCGGGCGCGCTTCGAGCAGTTCGTCGAGCAGTTGGGCCGTCACATCCTGCGTGGGCGCAGCCTGGTGCGGGAGGTCTACGAGGAGTTGGAACCCGATCCGCAGCGCCTGGATGACATTGCCGCCCAGGTGGAGGCCCGTGAACAGCAGTCGCAGCAGGAAACACCACCACAAAGCGGGGAGGGTGAGCCATGAAGGTCGTCCATCCATCGCCAACCTCAACGCAGTCGTTGGATCGACGTATCCGCATGCTGCGCACGGCCTTGGGGCCCTTGATTGCCGCCGCCCTGGCGGACCCGGATGTGGTGGAGGTGATGCTGAACCCTGATGGCAGCTTGTGGGTGGATCGCTTGTCCTCCGGACGCGCGCCGACTGGCGAGACACTTTCCGCCGCCGATGGCGAGCGCATCATCCGCCTGGTGGCGGCCCATGTGAATGTGGAAGTGCATCGCGGCCGACCGTTGTTGAGTGCCGAGCTGCCGGAAACCGGCGAGCGTTTCGAGGGCGTGCTGCCACCGGCTTCCCCCGCACCCGCGTTTGCGCTGCGCAAGCGGGCGGTGGGTGTGATTCCGCTGGAAGACTATGTGCGTGATGGTGTGCTCGCCGAGCACCATGTGGCTTTCCTGCGCTCCGCTGTGCGCGAGCGCCAGAACATACTGGTAGCAGGCGGTACGAGCACCGGCAAGACCACCCTTGCCAATGCCCTGCTGGCAGAGATTGCGGCCACGGACGACCGGGTGCTGGTACTGGAGGACACGGTGGAACTGCAGTGCGTGGCCAAGGACCACGTACCGCTTCGCACCCGGCCTGGCGTGGTATCCATGACCGAGCTGGTGCGGGCCACCATGCGCCTGCGCCCGGACCGGGTGATTGTTGGCGAGGTGCGTGGCGGCGAGGCGCTGGACCTGGTCAAGGTCTGGGGCACCGGCCACCCTGGCGGTATTGCCACCGTGCATGCTGGTTCCGCCCACGGCGCCTTGCTGCGGCTTGAGCAACTAATACTGGAAGTCGCCATCACACCGCCGCGTGCCCTGATCGCCGAAGCAGTGAACGTGGTGGTGTTTATCGCCGGGCGTGGCCGTACCCGCAAAGTGCGCACGGTGGCCCGGGTGATCGGCATTGACGGCGACGGCTATCACCTCGACGAATCCCTTTCATCCCCCAACCCTTCACCCTCAACCTCATCGGGAGAACCATCATGACCGCTGTTTATCAGCTGCGGATTTCTGCAAATCCGCTTTTACGCTCCGGCTTGAACAAGCTGTTGTTTGTCGCGTTATTGCTGTGCCTGGCAACAACGGCCCAGGCCGCCGGCTCCAGTATGCCCTGGGAAGGGCCGCTGCAGTCCATCCTCGACTCCATCCAAGGGCCGGTGGCGCGTATCGTGGCGGTGATCGCGATTGTCGCCACCGGTTTGGCGTTGGCCTTTGGTGATACCTCCGGCGGTTTTCGGCGTCTGGTGCAGATTGTATTCGGCCTGTCCATCGCCTTTGCGGCATCCTCTTTCTTCCTGTCCTTCTTCAGCTTCTCCGGCGGGGCGGTGGTGGCATGAGCGGTATCTCGGTGTTTGCCGAAGGTTTCGAGGTGCCGCTGCACCGGGCGCTGACCGAGCCGATCCTGCTGGGCGGCGCGCCGCGCACCGTGGCCATTGCCAACGGCACCCTGGCGGCAGCCGTGGGGCTGGGGTTGCAATTGTGGTTGCCCGGTTTGGTGTTGTGGCTGCTGGGGCATTCGCTGGCGGTGTGGGGCGCCCAGGCGGACCCGCAGTTCATGGCGGTGTTCCTGCGTCACCTCAAGCACAAAATCCTGCTGGATGTGTGAGGGATCACGATGCTGAACCTCACCGAATACCGCAAGCGTCCCGCCTTGTTGGCTGACTGGTTGCCCTGGGCCGGTTTGGTGGCGCCCGGCGTGGTGCTCAACAAGGACGGTGCGTTCCAGCGCACGGCGCGCTTTCGCGGGCCGGATCTGGACAGTGCCACCCAGGGCGAGTTGATCGCCACCTCGGCACGGCTCAATAACGCGCTGCGGCGATTGGGATCGGGTTGGGCGTTGTTTGTGGATGCCGAGCGGGTGCCCGCGGCGGGTTATCCGCAATCGGAATTCCCCGAGCCGCTGTCCTGGTTGGTGGACGAAGAGCGCCGCGCCGCCTCTGAGGAAAACCACAGTCACTTCGAGAGTATCTATCACCTGACGTTGGTGTACCTGCCGCCGGAGGAATCCCGCGCCCGGGCGGCCAGTCTGCTGTACGAGAATTCCACCCGGCAGGGTGTGGACTGGCGTGAGCGACTGACGGCCTTTGTCGCGGAGAGCGACCGTGTATTCGACCTGCTCGACGGGGTGATGCCAGAACTTGCCTGGCTGGACGACAGCGACACGCTGGGCTATTTGCACGGCACCGTTTCCACCCGTCGTCATCGAGTCGCGGTGCCGGAGGTGCCGTTTCACCTGGATGCCTTGCTGGCCGATTGCCCGTTGACCGGTGGACTGGCGCCGATGCTGGGGGAGGTTCACTTGCGAGTGGCCTCGGTGCGCGGTTTCCCCACGTCCACCTGGCCGGGAATCCTCGATGAATTGAACCGACTGGGGTTTGGTTACCGCTGGAGCACGCGCTTCCTGTGCCTGGACAAGGCGGAAGCGGAACGGGAGCTGGGCCGCCTGCGCCGGCAGTGGTTTGCCAAACGCAAGAACGTGGCGGCCCTGCTGCGCGAAACCCTGTTCCAACAGGAAAGTCCACTGGTGGATAGCGACGCGGCCAACAAGGCGGGGGATGCAGACGCGGCCCTGCAAGCATTGGGCAGCGACCAGGTGGCCTTCGGTTATGTGACTGCCACCGTGACAGTGCTGGACGATGACCCGGCCATCGCCGATGAAAAGCTGCGACAGGTGGAGCGGGTTATCCAGGGCCGGGGTTTTGTCACCATTGCCGAAGCCCTGAATGCGGTGGAAGCCTGGTTGTCGTCGATCCCGGGCAACGCCTACGCCAATGTGCGCCAACCCATTGTCTCGACCCTGAATCTCGCGCACCTGCTGCCGGTGTCGGCGGTTTGGGCAGGACCGGAAAAGAACGCGCATCTGGACGGTCCACCCTTGATTGTCACCCGCACCGATGGTGCCACGCCGTTTCGGCTGGTGACCCATATCGGCGATGTTGGCCACACCCTGGTGGTGGGGCCGACTGGCATGGGTAAGTCGGTGCTGCTGGCCACGCTGGTATTGCAGTTCCGGCGCTATCCCGGCTCGCAGGTTTTTGCTTTTGATATGGGGCGTTCACTGCGAGCAACCGTCTTGGGCCTGGGCGGCGAGCACTACGATCTGGGCTCGGAGGACGAGATTGCCTTTCAGCCCTTGGCCGGCATTGACCGGGCGGAGACACGTGCCTGGGCGGCGGATTGGCTCGAAGCGCGTATAACGCAGGAAGGATTGACCCTCGGCCCCGATGAAAAAGCGGCGATCTGGTCCGCGCTGGAGAGCTTGGCCGGGGCGCCGGTGGAGCAGCGAACCCTGACGGGCTTTTCCGTCTTGCTGCAGGACAATGCGTTGCGCCAAGCCCTGGCGCCCTATTTGCTGGGTGGTGCCCACGGCAATCTACTGGATGCCGAATATGACAGGCTGGGTAGCGCCGATGTGCAGTGCTTCGAGATGGAGGAATTGATGGCCAGCCGCGCCGCGGTGTTGGCCGTACTGGGTGTGTTGTTCGCCCGTTTCGAGAAGCGTTTCGACGGGGCGCCGACCTTGCTGGTCCTGGATGAGGCCTGGCTCTTCCTGGATGACCCGGTGTTCGCAGCGCGCATTCGCCAGTGGCTGAAAACCCTGCGCAAGAAGAACGTCAGCGTGGTTTTTGCCACCCAGTCGCTGGCGGATATCCAGGCCTCCAGCATCGCGCCGGCGATTATCGAGAGCTGCGCGAGCCGTATCTTCCTGCCCAATCCCCAGGCTACCGAGCCACAGATTCGCACTGTTTATGAAGGCTTTGGGCTCAACGCGCGACAGATCGAGATTGTTGCCACCGCCGAACCCAAGCGCGATTACTACTACCAGTCCCGCCTCGGCAATCGCCTGTTCGATCTGGACCTGGGACAGGTGGCACTGGCCTTTGCCGGTGCTTCTACGCCTGAGGATCAACGTGAAATAGATGCGTTGCTTGCATCAACCTCAGTGCCGGATTTTGCCGCCGCTTGGCTGCGGCATCGTCGTCTCGATTGGGCCGCTGATCTGCTGCTGACCACGCCCGTTCCATCTCATCCGATACAGGAGGATAAGCCATGAAAAAGCATCTGGTATTCGCCGTGATTGTCGCAATGCTGTTGGGCAGCTTGCCGGCGGCAAGGGCGCAATGGGTGGTTGTCGATCCGACCAATCTGGTCCAGAACGCGCTGACCGCGATACGCGCGCTGGAACAGATCAACAACCAGATCCAGCAGTTGCAGAACGACGCACAAATGCTGATAAACCAGGCGCGGAACCTGGAGCGGCTGGACTACAACACCCTCAATCGCCTGCGCTCGGCGCTGGCGACCACCGAGCGCTTGATTGCCCAGGCCGAGGGCATGACCTATCGCATCGAGCACATTGATCGTGAACTGGCGCGGCTCTACCCGCACGAGTACTCGACGGTAACCGGTGAACAAATGGCCCGGCAGGCACGCGAGCGCGAGGACCATGCCCTCGACGGACTGCATACCGCTATGCGGATGCAGGGGCAGGTGGCTCAGAATCTGTCTGAGGACGAAAGTGTGTTGTCAGGCCTGGTGGGGCGGAGTCAATCCGCCAACGGTGCGCTACAGGCCATGCAGGCGACCAACCAGTTGCTGGCCCTGCAGGCCAAGCAATCGATCCAGGCGCAGCAACTGCAACTGACGCAGGACAGGGCGGCGGCACTGGAACTGGCCCGGCAGGCAGCCGCAACCGAGCGAGGCCGGGAAGTGACCCGGCGCTTCCTGGGTGAGGGCACAACTTATACGCCGCACCCGGTGCACTTCTTCGGTAACTGAGGCCCTGATGATGCTGATACCCCGGCGGACTGAGGAGCCAGATTATGGATGATGTCGCGGTTATCGACCACTTCCTTAATGTCTTCTCGACCTACATCGACTCCGGCTTTGGTCTGCTGGGTGGCGAGGTTGCCTTCCTGACCGCCACCCTGGTGGTGATCGACATGACGATCGCGGGGGTTTTCTGGGCTTTAAACCATGCTTCCGGGCAGGGGGACGACGTACTGGCCCGGCTGATTCGCAAGGTGCTCTATGTTGGCGCCTTCGCCTACATCATCGGCAATTTCAATGCGCTGGCGGCCATTGTGTTCCGCTCCTTCGCAGGGCTCGGGTTGATGGCCTCGGGCACCGGCATGACTACCGCTGAATTCTTGCAACCAGGTCGCCTGGCGGCGGTGGGTATTGACGCGGGCGCGCCGATCCTGGAACAGATCAGCGAGATGGCGGGCTTCCCCGAGGTGTTTGTCAATATCGCGCCCATCGTGGTGCTGTTCCTGGCCTGGCTGGTGGTGATCCTGACGTTCTTTGTGCTGGCGATACAGCTTTTTATCACCCTGATCGAATTCAAGCTGACCACCCTGGCCGGATTTGTATTGGTGCCTTTTGCGTTGTGGAACAAGACCGCATTCCTCGCGGAAAAAGTATTGGGCAACGTGGTGTCCTCCGGCGTCAAGGTACTCGTGCTGGCCGTGATTGTTGGCATCGGCACGGGGTTGTTTGCCGAGTTCCAGGTGGCCCCGGCCGAACCTTCTGTCGATTTTGCGCTGGTGATCATGCTGGCCTCCCTGGCGCTGCTTGCCCTGGGGATATTCGGGCCGGGCATTGCCACCGGGCTGGTGTCCGGCTCACCGCAACTGGGTGCGGGCGCCATGGCCGGCGCCACCCTCGGCGCGGCCGGCACCGCCGTGGCCCTGGATGCCGCCGCCACCGGTGTGGGTGGCGCTGTGGTGGCGGGTGCGCGAATGGCCCCAGGTGCCGCGCGGATGGCGACAGGTGGTGCAAGCACCATGAAAGCAGCGGCGGGCGGGGCGAAATCGGCAATGGATTCGGCGGCCTCGGTTTCCAGACACGCGACAAGCTCGGGTGGACAACCGGCCTGGGCGAAACAGTTGCAACGCCGCCAGCGACTTTCCCAATCCGCGACTACGGTCGCCCATAGCTTGCGCGGCGGCGACGGTGGCGGCGCGGGTTCAGGCCCCAGCCTGAATGATCCGGATTCCTAAGGAGAATGTTTCATGCGATTCAAGCGACCCCATGCGCGTTATTCCGAATCCCCGGAGCCGGCCACGCCTTACCAGGCGGCCGCACAGGCTTGGGATGAACGCATCGGCTCGACCCGGGTGCAGGCGAAAAACTGGCGATTGATGGCTTTCGGCTGCTTGTCGCTGGCCCTGTTGATGGCGGGTGGGCTGGTGTGGCGTTCGGCCCAGTCCATTGTCACGCCCTATGTGGTCGAGGTGGATACCGGCGGGCAGGTACGCGCCGTGGGCGAGGCGGCCACACCCTACCGGCCCGACGACGCGCAGACCGCCCATCACTTGGCCCGCTTCATTACCCTGGTGCGTTCGCTCTCCATTGATCCGGTGGTGGTACGCCATAACTGGCTGGACGCCTACGACTACACCACCGACCGCGGTGCGGCGGTGCTCAACGACTATGCCCGCACCCACGATCCCTTTGCGCGTATCGGGCAGGAATCGGTAACGGTGCAGATCAACAGCGTGGTGCGGGCCAGCGACAGTTCCTTCCAGGTGCGCTGGAGCGAGCATCGCTTTGTGAACGGCGCGGCGGCCGGTATCGAACGCTGGACGGCGGTTGTGTCCATCGTGTTGCAAACCCCGCGTACCGAGCGGCGGCTGCGCCGCAACCCATTGGGTATCTACGTCAACGGCCTGTCGTGGAGCCGGGAATTGGAGGCCAATGAAGGAGACATTCCATGAACAAGCGATTGAACAAGAATGCCGGGGGGCTGGTACTGGTGGTGTCATTGGCGTTGGCCGGCTGTGCCACGCCGCAAGAGCCGCCGCGGATCACGCTGGACGAGCCAGTGGCAGCAACATTGCTGCCGGAGCCCGAAAGGCCGATGGAAATTGTCGAGGTGCCGAAGCCGCTACCCTTGCCGGGACAACTGATGCCGCTGCCTGTGGAAGCGGAAGGTGCGGACGAAGCCGGGATTGCAGATCCGCAGGCACAGGTAGACCAGGCCACTGAAGAGGCGAGGGTGGCACCGACGCGGGAAGGTTATGTCAATGCCGTGCAGGTCTGGCCCTTTGCCGAGGGCGCACTGTACCAGGTCTATGCCAGTCCGGAGCGGGTGACGGTTATCGCCCTGCAGCCCGGCGAAGAGCTGGTCACCGTTGCGGCCGGCGATACCGTGCGCTGGATCGTGGGGGATACATCGAGTGGTGCCGGAGGTGATCAACGGGTCAATGTGCTGGTCAAGCCCATCCGCGTGGACATCCGGACCAATCTGGTGATTACCACCAACCGCCGTACCTATCTGGTGGAGTTGATCTCGACCGAGGCAACCTGGATGGCTTCGGTCTCCTGGGATTACCCGAGGGATCGCCTGCTGGCTTTACATCGTCGAACCCAGACGGCTGAAGTGGCCGCGCCGATAGATCGGGGCCTGTCCTTGGAGCGCTTGCGATTTCGCTATGCCCTGAGTGGTGACCAGCCGGCATGGCGACCACTCCGTGCTTTCGACGATGGCGGCAAGGTCTATATCCAATTCCCGTCCGGGATCGCCCAGGGCGAACTGCCGCCGTTGTTTGTGATCGGCCCGCAAGGCGATGGTCAACTGGTGAACTACCGCTTCCGCTCGCCGTACTACATCGTGGACCGGCTTTTCGCCGCAGCCGAGTTACGTCTGGGCGACGAACATGGCGAGGTGGTGCGCATCGAGCGGACCGACGGGGTAAGGAGGCAGTGAGCATGGACAACGACAAGGCGCCGGACCAGCAGCCAGATCCATCCCCTAAGGTGGCGCCTGAACAGGTGGCCCTGCGAGCGCAGCCGCGACCGGTTACGCGATTGAGCCGGCGAATGCTGGCAGTCCTTGCCGGTGGTGTTGGCATCGCTGTACTGGGTGCCTTGTTCTGGTCGCTGCGCGCGCCTGATCGCAGCGGCTCGAATGGCGCCGACGAGTTGTACAACGTCGAGCGTGTATCCCGCACCGAGGGCCTTGCTCATTTGCCGGCGGATTACTCGCAACTGCCACCCGAGGTGCCGCGCCTGGGCAAGCCGTTGCCGGGTGACTTGGGTGAGCCGATCCTGAAGGCGGAGCGGCAGGCCATGGGTTATTCCGATGCTGGGCAGGACGCAGCCGAAGCCGACCGGCTGGCACGTCTCAAGGAAGCACAGGAAGCGGCGGCTTCATCGGTATTCTTTGGGTCGATTCGGCGGCGCTCAGTGGCGGCAACACCGATGACGGCTGGGGGAGGGAACACCGCGATGGCACAGGGGCTGGGTGCGCTCGACTCCCTGGCAATGTTGCGGAACCCATCGCCAGGGGAAACCGATGCTGTCGCCCTCCAGAATCGCCAGGATCAGAAGGAGGCGTTTCTGAATAATCCCGCTTTTGCGGAAACCCGTAATTCCGGGGATCTGCAAACACCGGAATCACCGTTTCAGGTCATGGCCGGTACGGTGATTCCCGCAGCCCTGGTGACCGGTATCAACTCGGATCTGCCAGGCGATGTCATCGCCACCGTCACCGAGCCGGTCTACGACACCGCCACCGGCCGCCATGTACTGATTCCCCAGGGCTCTCGCGTACTGGGACGCTACAACAGCCAGGTGAGCTACGGGCAGACCCGGGTACAGGTGGTCTGGCACCGGGTGATCCTGCCCGATACCTCGTCCTTCCAGCTCGATAACCTCGCTGGCGCCGACCCGGCCGGATACTCGGGCCTAGAGGATGGCGTGGACTGGCACTGGGATCGCATTTTCACAGGCGCCGCCCTGACCACGCTGCTCGGCGTGGGCGCCGAACTGGCCGCGCCCGAAAACCGCCAGGACGGCGATCGCGTCGTCATCGCCGGCCGGGACAGCGCCCAGGACACGATTAACCAGGTAGGCCAGGAAGTCACCCGTCGCAACCTCAACATCCAGCCCACCCTGACCAGCCGCCCCGGCTTGCCGGTACGCCTCATCGTTAACCGCGACCTGATGTTGCGGCCCTACCAACCACTGATCTACCAACGGGGGATCGCACCATGACCACCAACAAACTGCGGCTGGGGCCATTGCCCAAGACCGAAACCGTCAAGCTGACCTTTGCCTGCCCGGCGACCCTGAAGGCGGACTTGGAGCGCTATGCCGAGTTGCATGGCCAGGCCTACGGCGAGCCGGTGGATGCGGCGACGTTGATCCCGCATATGCTGGAGGCGTTCATGGCGAGGGATCGGGGGTTTCGGCGGGGTAGGGGGAAAGATAAACGCTCACCGCTTGTACGGACCCCAGAACTAGCAACAGACCAGCGTTAAAGAAAGTGTCCACGAAGTGCTACGCATAGGGAGGCGATCAAAGTATAAGATGTACAAATTCAAGGAAATATATGGTTAAATGACAACTATAGATTGTAGCCCTATAGGGTGCGGATGGATTCCAGCATGGCGTCACTCGAAAGCAAAAATGGTAAATCGGGGAACTCATTAGGCCACGCTCTAAAGACGGTTAGGAGTGCGCGTGGCCTAAGCCAAGAAGCATTTTCCAATGTGTCTAGCCGTACTTACTTAAGCTCTTTGGAGCGGGGGCTGAAGAATCCGACTTTGATCAAGGTTAATGAAATATGCCGAGTATTGGAGGTCCACCCTTTGACAATTCTAGCGCTTGCATACGCAGATGGAGATGTTGCTGAAGTAGATAAGCTTCTTGAACAGGTGCGACAAGAATTAAATGCAGTATTAAGGCGTCCGAAGGTTTCCTGATCCTATCTGAGCTATAGCAGTAGCAGTGATAGACAAAGCAGAAAGCTTGAGTTCGATATGATACAGACTTTGAGAAATGCGCGTTTTAGCGGCGCGACTAATGAAGATCCGTAATCTTTTCTACAAGATGTAATGACAATATGGAAATATTAAAAGAATCTTTGGTTGATAACAGTATTGTCAGTAGTCTTGTTGATATATGCCAAGAAAAAGGTGAAAACTACTGGAGCTTTGAAGGTAGCTTTCAGCGGAGTGGGGCACACTCTTTGATTTCCTATCCTGCAATGATGGTCCCTACATTACAAGGGCACTTAATTGACCTTATCAAGAATGAAATTACTGTAGATCGAATTCTTGATCCATTTGTGGGATCAGGCACTATCTTAACCGAATCCATAAGTCGCGGTATAGATTTTACCGGAATTGATATTAACCCCCTTGCCATTTTGGCGTGCCGTGTAAAGTCTGGAAACTATTTTGTAAATTCACTAAACGATAAGTATTCAAGTCTGACTTACAAGATTGATAAAAGTAGAAAACGAAAATTTCGCGACTTCCCAGGTGTTGGAAAGTGGTTTCATCCAAAAACCGCTATCGAGCTTGAGCAGATAGCACAGTCAATCCGTGAAGAGAGTGCGCTATGGGCGCGCAGGGTGTTTTGGCTGGCCCTTGGAAGAACTGTAAGGCAAGTTTCTAATTCTCGGCTTTCTACTTACAAGTTGCACAAGCGAGAATCTGAGAAATTAGAGCAATATCGTTGTGCTAAGGATGAGTTCCATAAACAATGCAAGTCTGTGCTGACTTCTATGGAAGAGGAGTATGTATCACATAAAGCGTTAGATGTGATTTATAAAGGCCGCTACAACGCAACGGTGAATACTCATATTGGTGACGTTTGTGATGTCTTAAATAGTTTAGATAAAAAATTTGATCTCATAATGACTTCCCCTCCTTATGGAGATAACCAAACAACCATTCCGTACGGACAGTTTTCATATTTGCCATTGCATTGGATTGATCTATCGGATATTGACGAGAATTTGGATAGCTCAGTTATAGGAAGTACCGCAGCAATTGACAGTAAAAGTTTGGGCGGATCTCTTCGTCAAGCAATAGAAAAGTCAGAATATCTGGCCGATAACTATCATTCAGCTAAAGTTGTTTTGGATAAACTTGAAAAAAAATCGAATGGTTTAAAAAGATTTTCTACATTCTTTTTTGATTTAGAAAAAGCCATTATCAACTTATGTGCGATCACAGCGGACGGTGGATATCACTCTTGGACAGTTGGAAATCGCCGCATTAACAATATACCTATTCCTATGAATGAAATACTTGCAGAAATGCTAGAGGCTAATGGGATTTCCTCGGTAGCTACAATCAACAGGGAAATTAAGCATAAAAAAATGGCCTTCCGAAACAGTATAGCTGACACCATGAGTCGGGAGACAATAGTCATTGCGCAAAAAGCGAGTGTCAATGAGTAACGATACGGACCAAGACAAGCCGCATTTATCGATATCTGCCCACGTTGTAGTCCAGCTCGGGGAAGAGCTGGTCACTGACAAAGAGCAGTCAATTCTTGAATTAGTCAAGAATTGCTATGATGCTGACACTACTGATTGCGATATTTTCATTGAGCCTGAGTGGGTCGTCGATCCAATAGAAAATCCTGATATTTATTTTAGTCTTTTTCCTGATCGTTTGGGGAAGAGTAAAGAAAAATTATTAGCGGAAAAAGTTGGAAAGATTGTTATCAAGGATGATGGCGATGGAATGAATAATGATGCGGTACAAAATTCCTGGCTGAGGATAAGTTCTTCGGCCAAAAGGCCAGAGAAAGGCAAAGAAAAGGCTGCGACCAAAAGTGGAAGAACTCCAGTTGGCGATAAAGGCTTAGGCCGATTAGCCACAATGAAACTTGGTAAGATTATTCGGCTCACGACATCACAAAAAGGGGAATCCGAAAGGCGATCATTGTGGTTTTCCTGGGGTGATTTTACTGAAGATAAAGACTTAACAGAAGTTCCTGTTTATATAGAGCCTGCAACCAAAAAGAATGATAAAGACGAAAAAGGTTCAGAAATAACGATAATTGGCTTGAAAGAATTGAAAGAGTGGGAGCAGGATTCGTTTGTCTCAAAAGATCTAGTTCGTGATCTGTCTAAGTTGGTGTCGCCATTTTTAGAGAAGAAGGGTTTTTTTATAAATATCCATTACGGCGGGAACTGCTACGAAATTAGTCATTTATCCGATCAGGCATTGAACCTTGCATCCTGCGCATATCACTGGATATGGGTTGACGGGAAAATACAGCATAAAGGACGAATATCTGAGAATCTCTTCTTTGGAACAGGGGATGGAACAGCTAGTGCGGAGTTTAATCGAGTCTTCAGGAATGCCAGGAATAGAGATAAGTTTATTGAAAGACTTTTGTCTAATAAAAAGGTTAAGCAATTCAATCTAAAAGTTGATAAATCGCCAGGCCTTTTCACGTTGGATTATGAGGATGAAATTGGCGATTCGATACCTCAATCAAAAGGCTATGGTTATGCGAAAGACCCCGGACCGTTTTCCGCACAAATTTATGATTTCAATCTTTCTAGAAGAAGCAGAGAAGCATTAAGCGCGTCAGGTGTAACCTCAGACTTGATTAAGTCTACGGGGATTCAGATCTTTCGGGATGGGTTCTTGGTGCGCTTTGACGAGGATTGGCTGGGGCTTTCACAGGAGCAAACAGGGGGCAGTTCTTACTATGGGTTAAGGCCTGGAAACACAATTGGATACTTTGCGATATCAAATAAGTCAAATCCCGGTCTAGTGGAGAAGTCTGACCGTGAGGCCTTCGTTGATAACGACGAATTTCGTGGTTTTTTGTATTTGGCCAGGAAAGCTAAAGACAAAGAGATCGCTTTGCGAGAAATATTGAGGAGAGAGTATAGAGGTTTCCTGAAAGACCTTTCATCAGAACAAAGCGAGTCCTCTTCTCCGGCAGATGCGATCAAGGCAACTAAGGAATCGTTTAGCAAGCAGGGCGTTATCTTGAAAGAAGCTATTCAAAGTCTTGAGCACTTGGGTAGTTTGGATGATAAGAAGGCCTATGAATCTATTGGAGGCGTTATAACAAGTCTTCAGAATGTTGCCAAAGACCAGGAAAAGAAGAATGCACAGATTGAATATATTGATAGGCATGTGGAGGGGGCTGAAGAAGTTAATCTTCGGTTATTGGAGGCAGCTGCAGTTGGGTTGACTGCTCGTTCGATATCCCATGAGTTACACCAGTATTCGCGGCAGCTTAAACAGGGTATTGATGGCATCAAGGCTGTAAACAAGAGTGAATCCCCCCGGGTTTATCGGAGGTTTTTTGGTTTGAGTCATGCAACTGCAGACTCGCCTTGTTGATAATACAGATCTTCGTATTCCGATGGCGGTATATCACCAATTGAACTCAGTATCCGTCGGTGGTTGAACCAGTCTACCCAGGTCAGCGTTGCCCGCTCCACTTCATCCAACCCTTTCCATGGCCCATCCTTGTGGATGACCTCAGCCTTGTATAGTCCATTGATCGTTTCCGCCAGAGCATTATCGTAGGAATCGCCAACACTCCCCACCGAGGCTTGAAATCCAGCTTCTGCCAGCCGTTCGGTATAGCGAATCGACAAATACTGGCTACCCCTGTCACTGTGATGGATGACGCCATTGGGCTTGCCTCTCGCCCACAGCGCCTGCTCCAAGGCGTCCAGTACAATATCCGTCTGCAAACTCTTCAGCACGCGCCAACCCACGATATAGCGGGAGAAAACATCCACAACAAAAGCCACGTAGACAAAGCCTGACCAAGTAGCCACATACGTGATGTCAGCCACCCAAAGCTGGTTCGGGGCCTGCGCGGTAAACTGGCGACTCACCAAATCAAGCGGCTTCTCAGCCAGCTCATCAGGGATCGTGGTGATGCAGCGCTTACCGCGCTTTACACCTTCCAACCCCAATCCGGACATCAACCGCTCAACCGTACAGCGGGCAACACTAATCGATTCCCGATTTAGCTGCTTCCAGACTTTGCGGGCGCCATACACCTGCTGATTCTCATCAAAGACCCGCACAATCTCAGGCTTCAACGTCTCGTCCCGTCGAGTACGCATGCAGCGTTTGGCAGGATTGGCTTCCAAGTCTTTGAATCGGTAATACGTGGACGGCGCAATCGGCAACACCTTGCAGATTGACTCGACACCGTGATTCTCGCGTTCCTGATCAATAAACGCCGCCATTACTTCGGTTTGCGGTCGAGCTCCGCCTGGGCGAAAAAAGCGGCGGCCTTACGCAGTATCTCATTGGCCCGCATCAGCTCACGGTTCTCTCGTTCCAGCTGTTTCAGCCGAGCGGCTTGATCAGTGGTGACACCAGGTCTGGCACCGCTATCTACTTCTATTTTGTTAACCCAAGACCGCAAGGTCTCTGGGGTACAGCCAATCTTGGCCGCGACAGACTGTATCGCCGCCCAGCGGGATTTGTGTTCATGCTCGCCGGTTAACACCATGCGAACAGCGCGTTCCCGAACTTCGGGAGAGTATCCAGGTCGTTTGCTCATCAGCTAATTCTCTCAAGAAAGTTAGCCTCCGATAAACCCGGGGGGATTCA
>NZ_CFHTQA010000034.1:0-36714 GCF_984394615.1 Spongiibacter sp.
GTGGTATCCATAAATAGGCCTCGTGGGTGTAAACCTATTTCAGGACGGGACACCGTCCGTAAAAAAGGCCTTCTACTGAAGGCCTTTTTCGATTTACAAACTACTGCGGCAGCACCCTACGCCAGTTGCGACATCACAGAGTCATAATCCCAATACGCCTTGAGCGACGTCAGTTTACCGTCGGCGTTCGCGGCGTACACCACAACCATATCGACGACAATTTTCATGTCGCCCGGCATTGCATTAACCATGTGAACCACATTGGCACATTCGTCACCCGCCGGATGCGAACTGACAATGGTGAAATCGATACTGCCCGGCGCAATGACCATATCCCAAAAGGCGGCAATGGCCTCTTTACCTTTGTGCCCCTCTCCCGTGGGGTCAAGCGGTGACACCCCAACCGGATCTTGCACCACCGCATCGTCGGCAAACAGCGATAACCACGCCTCGCGATTTCCGGCACTGACATATTGCCCCGAGCGCTCGCTGGCCTGCTGCGCTAACTTTCCGTAAGCCATAGTACTCTCCTGAGTTAAGCCGCCCCTACGGGCGGCTTAGTGACGGGGATCAAAAGCTGAGTTTTACATCAAAGCCGTAGCTTTTCGGCTCACCGAAGACGGCGGCCCGATACAAGCCAAGACTGATCGAATGCACTTTGTAATCCTCATCGTTCAGGTTGCGGCCCCAAAACGCCACTTCCAACTGGCTATCCCCCACAGACATCTCAGACAACGCCATCCGAGCATTAACAATGCCGTAGTCATCCAAGAAGAAACCCTGAATATCATCGTTAAAGGCCGTGCCATACCGCTCATCGGTCCAACTGTAATCCAGCGATGCAGTCAGCAATGCGGTGTTGCTACCGCTCCCAACTCCACGCTGATATTCAAGGCCGACAGAGTAGTTATGCTCAGGGGCATAAGGCATCTTAGAGCGCGAAGCGATGTCCTCGCCAAACCCAGGGTTAGCCATAGGGATTCCGCCGGGGCCAGCAACGGTAGTCCGTTGATCGATATACTCGACAAAATCTGCGTCGGTATAGCCGTAAGAGACCTGCAATGTCAGCCCCCGTAACAGTACCGCCATCATATCGATCTCGAAGCCATCAATCTCGGCTTCACCCACGTTATAAACGTCAGTCAGGAAGATGGTGCTGTTATCGGTGATCTGCTGCGTTTGCATATCTTCGTATTTCGAATGAAAGACTGCTGCATTGACGCTGACACGATTATCCAGCCAGCTGGACTTCACACCAAGCTCATAGGACGTCATTTCTTCTTCGTCAAAGGGGGGCTGAAATCCTGCTTCCGTACTGCGTGTATTGAAGCCACCCGCTTTGTAGGCGGTCACAACTTTTGCGTAAGTACTGAGGTCTTCTGTCCAGTTATAATCAACAGTTATGCTCGGATTGAAGTTGCTCCAGTCTTCACTGCCGGACTGCTCACCATTGGCAAAGTTTACGCTGTTCTTGCGAGCAGAGCGTTCGTCAACGGTATAACGGGCACCGACGGTGACATCCAACTTATTGTTGAGTGCTTCCGGCGTCCATGTTGCTTGACCGTAGATTGCATAAGCTTCCGCGTCGGAATCGATCTGGCGATTCTCACTCTGCACATAACCCGGAGTGACGGCGAAGGGATTAAAGTTGAAGTCTACTTCGCTCTCGTATGACTCTTCTTCAAAGTAATAGAGCCCAGCCACATATCTGAAGTTAGCGCCTATATCACCAACCAGCTGAAACTCTTGAGAAAACTGTTCCTGCTCAACTTCAACATTCGCCTCAAAGAACTGATCTCCGCCACCGTAATCCTGTCGCGTGCGTTCCTCAAGTTCACGGTAGCCGGTAATCGACTTGAACTGACCAATCGCGGAGTCCCAAGTCACAATCAACGTGTGGCCGCTAATCTCCGTGCTACTCGGATCAGCTTTATCCCACCAAGAGCCACTTTCTTGGCGAGACTCGCTTGCGGGTCCGCTAATACCAAACAAACCAGCCGTGACAGGGTCAGCCAGAATCGCGGTTTTCTGATAGAAATGCTGTGGACCGTCAATCTCAGAAAAATCGTAAGCATAATCGACGGTGACACTGTCACTCGCGTCCCAGCGCAGGGCTACCCGGCCGGCCTTTTTCTTCTCTTCACCGAAATTATCGCCAGCACCGGTATTTTTTACCCAGCCTTCGTGACTGGATTCCATGTACGTCACTTTTGCGGCGACACCCTGATGTTTTCCGGTTTCAAGCTTGGTCAGTGATTGCCAGAAATCCCGGTTGCCGAAGCTGAGTTTCTGACTGACGCCGAATTCATCACTGGGTTTTGCGGTAATCATGTTGATCGCACCACCGGTGGTGTTGCGGCCATAGAGCGTTCCCTGGGGACCACGCAAAATTTCAATACGCTCCAGGTCGGCAACATCACCTGTCAAACCGACTGAACGCGCAATGTAAACGCCATCGACATAGACGCCGATCGCCGGGTCCTGGGTCGTCTGGCTGTCGTTATTTCCCACACCGCGCATAAACACGACCATTGAACTGCGGCTGTTTGGGAACGGCGACATGGTCACGTTGGGCGCCAGGCCCGCCAGATCGCCGAGATCTCCAATACCGAAGCGTTCGAGCCGCTCACTCGAGAACGCCAACAGCGAGATAGGGGTTTCCTGAAGTGAACTCTCGCGCTTTTCCGCAGTCACGAGTACTTCTTCGAGCGCCAGCCCATCATCAGCGTGAACCAGTGCCGGTGCCGACAACGCGCCACAAATCGCCGCCGCGATAAGCGACCGACGAGCGGGAATATTCGTCATGGAGATCTCCTGTGTATACTGCTTCATTGTTGGTTTGCGCAGAGCGCTCGCTTGCTCTCTTTTATTATTCAGGCAAGTTAGCCAGAGATAGTCTCAACGGCGAGCGTTTACGAGTATAGTCCATTCGGCTTAGCAGAGATCAGACGACGAGAACATGTCCAACACAAGCGACTTCTTCCCCCCAGGCCCCTTACAGAACCCCCATGTGCAGTCGATACTGGCCTCTGCGGGTCCGCGCAAACTGAAGCTGATGGCACGCAGTCGGGAGCTGTCACGAGTCAGTAAATCCGTCATTCTTGATTGCGGCCACGGCACCCAATTGCTCGGCGAATATTGCCGTCAGGAAAACCAGCGCAGCCGAGGACTGATTACCCTGATCCACGGCTGGGAGGGCAGCTCCCGTTCAACGTACTTGCTCTCAGCCGCCTCCGCGTTTTACCGGGCGGGCTACGATGTATTCCGCCTGAACCTGCGAGATCATGGCCCCAGTCACCACCTCAACCGAGGCCTGTTCAATTCCACGCTGCTGGACGAAGTGCTGGGCGCCCTGCGCAGTATTCAAAGCAACTACCCTCACGACTGGCAGTTTCTGGCCGGGTTTTCTCTCGGAGGCAATTTCTCGCTGCGCATCGCGGCCAGAGCCAAAGAAGCCGGTATCCGCTTGAACCAGACCATTGCGGTCTGCCCGGTCGTCAATCCGATAAAAACCATGGAAGCGCTGGAACAGGGCTGGTGGGTATACGAGCAGTATTTTGTAAGAAAGTGGAAGCGCTCTCTGCGGCGCAAGCTGGAGCTTTACCCCGAGCTGGATTTTGGCGAGCGACTGGCTGGCATGCGCAAACTGCGCGACTTCAACAACTACTTTGTGCCAAACCACACCCCCTTCGACGAGCCCGAGGACTATTTCCGGGCCTATGCGCTCAGCCGGGACGTTCTCAGCACGCTGAGCAGCCCGACTCATATCGTCGCCGCACAAGACGATCCGATGATCCTAGCCGAAGACTTTGAAACCCTGCGCGGCATCGACCAGCTAAGTATTGAAACGCCCCGCTACGGCGGCCATTGTGGCTTCGTCAAAAACTACCAACTGGACAGCTGGATCGACGAACGCCTGCTCGAGCTGGTTGAATTAAGCCGCCGTCAAGCCGCTGCGCCCGCAAACAGTACAACGCGATTCGCCGACAAGGACTGATCAGCGATCGCTGAGGGCCTCGGCTATCGCCAGCACGCGCAAGGCATCTTCAACATGCAGCGCCTCAACCAGGCGCCCGTCTACCAACACCACGCCCTTACCGTCAGCCTCGGCCTGTTGCCAGGCATCGCGCACTTTTTCTGCCCGGGCAATTTGTTCAGCACTGGGCGAGAACGCCTGATTGGCGGCGGCCAACTGCTTGGGATGGATCAGGGTTTTACCGTCGAATCCCAGCTCAACGCCTTGCGCGCAGGCCAACTCCAGTCCTTCGGCATCGTCCAGGTCAAGATGAACACCATCCAGCACATCCAGGCCATGCGCTCTGGCGGCCAGCACACAAAGCCCCAAGGACGTGATCATACCCAATCGTGACGGGGTATGAGGAACACGCAAGTCTTTCGCCAGATCAGACGTGCCCAGTACGATCGCCGCCATGCGTGGATCGGCACCCGCCACCTCATCAATCGACAAAATGCCTCGCGGCGTTTCCGCCATCGTCCACAATTTGAGTGCGGCGGGCGCCTCGTGCTGTTTAAGCAACTGCGCCACCGCACGCACCTCCGCGGCGGATTCTACTTTCGGCAAACACAGCGCCGCGATTGGCGCCTGGGCAAAAGCAGCGATGTCGTCGCGCCCCCAGGGGGTATCGAAGCCATTCACGCGAACCACCAGCTCACGATAGCCGTAGCCGCCCTCGTTCACCGCCGCCAGCACCTGCTCACGAGCCACAGTTTTCTGCGACGGGGCCACAGCATCTTCCAGATCGAGAATCAGCACATCCGCCTCCAAGCCCCGCGCCTTTTCCAAAGCGCGGGTATTGGCGCCGGGCATGTACAACACTGAACGTCGGGGAGTAAAAGCCATGTCTGTGCTCCGCAGGAAAAAGGCAGCAGTCTAGCACAACACTGCCGCCCCGATTTGGCACGACGCGTCGACGCTGGCCGATGCCTGACCGCAATTTGAAAGGCAGAATCGCGGCTGCACAATTGCGAATCATTTTCAATTAGAGATAGAATGGCGACCCTTGTTGACCGTCTACAGGCCTTGTTGAGGAGCCGTCATGATCAAACGCCTGCTGAGCGCACTGCTGTCCTGCTCTCTGTTCCTGCCCACCGTTACCCTCGCAGCGTCCACCGCCCCCGACAAGAAAGCCATTGTGGCGCACTACAGTGACATGGCCTACGCGATATACAGCGATGCAGCCACCGCCGCCGAGACGCTGCAACAACGTGTCGACGCCCTGCTCTCGGCCCCGTCTGCGGCTACTCTGGAGGCCGCTCGCGATGCCTGGCTGGCCGCTCGAGTGCCGTATCAACAGAGCGAAGTGTTCCGATTCGGCAATGCCATTGTCGATGACTGGGAAGGCAAGGTGAACAACTGGCCGCTGGACGAAGGACTGATCGACTATGTGGCTGACGACTACGTATACGCGCTGGGCAATATCGCCGCCGAGCTGAACATCATCGCCAACCCGAGCATTGATCTCGGGGGCGCGCACATTGACGCGACCCGAATCACTCCCGAACTGCTGGAAGAACTGAACGAGCTCGGTGGCAACGCTGCGAATGTCACCAGCGGCTATCACGCCGTGGAGTTTCTGCTGTGGGGCCAGGACCTGAACAGCCATAAACCCGGCGCAGGCCAGCGTCCCTACACGGACTATGTCAGCGGTGAAGGCTGCACTCACGGCCACTGCGATCGCCGCGCTGATTTCCTGCGAGCCGCCACACAATTGCTCGCCAGCGACCTGCATGACATGGTCGCGCAATGGGCGCCCGGCAAGGACAACTACCGCAAAGAACTGCTGGCTCTGCCCGCCGAACGCGGCATAGCCCGGATTTTCTACGGTATGGGCTCACTGAGTCTCGGCGAACTGGGCGGTGAGCGCATCAAGGTCGCACTGGAGGCAAACTCCACGGAAGACGAGCACGACTGCTTCAGTGACAACACCCACAACTCCCACTATTACGACGGACTGGGCATTCGCAATGTCTATCTGGGCGAATACCAGCGACTGGACGGCAGCAAACTGACGGGGCCGTCGCTGCACGATGCCGTGGCGGCTGCCAATGCCGATGCAGACACCAAGATGCGCGGCGCACTGGACCACACCATGGCGGAGCTGAGTAAACTGAAAGCCCTCGCCGAAGGCGCTCAACCACAGCCCTTCGACGTATTGATTGCCCCCGGCAACGAACAAGGACGCAAACTGCTGATCAGCATTCTTGAGGCGCTCAGTCAGCAGACTCGACTTCTGGAAGATGCCGCCGCCAGCCTCGACATCAATCCCAACGCGATCTAATTGATGCGGCGCCCTGCGCTTGTTGTCCTGCTGCTCGCGGCATTGTGCAGTGCCCTGCAGGCGTCTGAGCGCTCGGCGGACCCGCAACTGCTCCGCCCCGGCTCATCACTGACGAATGAACAACGCCTGGACTGGGCCGTCGGGCGCAGCTTCACCCACAAACCCTGGGTATCCGCCCCCGCCACCACAACGGCGCGCGACGGGCTCGGCCCTTGGTTCAACGCCAATAGCTGCCTTGCCTGTCATCCGGGCAATGGCCAGGGGCAGCTTCCCGAAAACGGCCCTGGACTGGTTCTCCGCCTGCCCATCGACAGCCCATTGGGCAGCCAACTGCAAGACCGTGCACTGCCGGGTTTTTCAGCAGAGGGACGCATCCATTGGCAAGAAACGCTGAACGGGGCCTTGCGCGCTCGACGCTACACGGTTATTGATCAACCCACATTGGCGGTGTCAGCAAGACTGGCCCCGGAACTGCGCGGCGTCGCGGCACTGGACCAAGTCCGCGATGCCGATATTGTGGCGTGGGCAGATCCCGACGACCTCAATGGTGATGGCATCTCAGGTCGCCCCGCCTTGCTGCCCGCTAACGAGGAATCGGGAAAAGCGCGACAGCTTGGCCGTTTTGGCTGGAAGGCGGCGCAGCCAAGTCTGGCCGAACAGATCGCTCAGGCCTTTGCAGAAGATATGGGCATCGATTCCTCTCTGCGCCACAGTCGCCGCTGCGACGATCCGTCGCTGCCGCCCCTCCAGCAGCAGCGTTGCCAACGTGCATCGGGCGCCGCGCCGGGAGAGGACGTGGAAATCAGTGAGAAACTTTTCAATGCTGTACTGCTCTACTTCCGGGGTCTGAGCATACCGACGGCAACAGCGACGCTGCACCCGGCTGGCAAGCGACTGTTCCATGCGCTGGACTGCGCCGCCTGCCACCGGCCCTCTCTGCCACTCGGCGACGGCGCCATTCAGCCTTACAGCGATTTGCTGTTGCACGATATGGGCGAGGGCCTGGCCGATACTGTTGCCGAAGGTGGCGCCGAAGGGCATGAATGGCGAACGGCGCCGCTATGGGGGCTTGGCTTTCGCAGCCGTGACCCAGACAATACACGATTACTGCACGATGGCCGCGCAGGCACTATCCACGAAGCCATTCTATGGCACGGCGGCGAAGCCACCGCCAGTGTCCAGCGCTACCGCCAATTGTCAGCGCAAGACCTTAACGATCTCATCCGCTTTTTACAGGAGCTGTAAATGTACCAGACTGCGACAACGCGTTTTTTCTCTGGTCGATTCATCAACGGACTCGCCGTGACGGCCATAGCCAGCACACTCGCAGCCTGTAGCCCTGCACCTGAAGAACGGCTGCTGGAAAGCACGGCCAACGCCAGCCTGCTTCCCGCGTATATGGGGTTTGCCGACACGGCAACCCAGCTCGCCTCGGCCACGCAGCGCTTTTGCGAGGCACCGAGTGAAGAGACGCTGGACGCCAGCCGGGAACTCTGGCGCAACAGTGCCGTGGCGTGGTCAGGTTTGCAGGTCAAGCACTTCGGCCCGGTCACCGTGGATAATGTCAGCTGGAAAATCCAGTTCTGGCCCGATCGTAAAAATCTGGTTGCCCGAAAAATGGAAGCGTTTCTGCAGAACGGAGAAGCCATCACCACACAGAGTATTGCCGATGCCAGCGTCGTGATTCAGGGCTTGAATGCGCTGGAGTATCTGCTTTTTGATGAAAAGGCCGGACAACTGGCAAGGTATCAGCAAGATGATCATCGCCGTTGTGACGCTCTGCAAGCCATCGCAGCACACCAGCAGAATGTCAGTCGGACATTGTATGAGAGCTGGCTGCCGGACCATGGGGATTACCTGAAAACCTTCACCCACCCCGGCAAAGATAATATCAGCTTCCCCGACACCCAACTGGCCGTCGCAACCCTGATAGAAAGTCTGGTGGAAGGCGCCGAGCTGGTCGGCCGCGACAAGCTGTCGCGCCCTATGGGCAGTGACCGCAAACCGGCAATCCCCCAGCCCTACATGCTCGAATGGTGGCGGAGCGGATTCTCCGCCCAGAGTATTCTCAGCAGTTTGAATGCCATGCAGCGGCTTTTCCTCGCCGACAAACTATACGGGCTGGACGACTACCTCCGCGACCAGGATCAGACTGCCTTGGCGGATGAAATCAGTGCCGCCTTTGAGCGCTGCATTGCCGCTGCACAGAATCTGGATGGCAGCCTGTTCGAGCAACTCAGCAGCGGTGCCGACACCCACAAGGAACAGGCACTGCTCAGCGAAGTACAAGCCCTGCTTCTGCTGCTGAAAGACGAACTGCCCGCCGCATTAAATATCACTCTGAGCTTCAACGGCGCCGACGGAGACTGAGATGAAACGACGCGAGGTACTGCTTTCATCTCTTGCGTTGCCCCTCGGGGCCGCGCTGTTGTGGCAGGGGCGTGACATCATTTCACCAAATTCAGACGGCCGTGCTTACACGCCACTATGCAGCGCCGCCTACGATGGCCATGGCGGCTGCCAGTTCGGCGCGACCCAATCCGGCAAACTCGCGTTTAGTCTGAGCAGCCATGAACGCGGACACGACAGCTGTGTTCACCCCGCGCGTAAGGAAGCCCTGTTCTTTGCTCGCCGCCCCGGTACCCATGTGTATATCACCGATTTGCACAGTGGAGAGCTTAAACAAACGATTCAGGCCCAAGATGGCTTTCACTTCTACGGGCATGGCTGCCTCGGAGCCGATGGCCGCACACTCTACACTACCGAAAATCACGTAGCTGGAGACGGCCGTGGGGCCATTGGTTGTTACGACAGCCATGACGGCTACCGCTATCTCGGCCATATCGACTGCGGCGGTATCGGCCCCCATGAATTGGCATTGATGCCCGATGGTGAACACCTGGTGGTTGCCGTCGGCGGACTGAAAACACTGCCAGACTCAGGCCGTAAAACCCTCAACCCCGAGACTCTGGAGCCGGGGCTGAGCTATATCCACCTGCCCAGCGGGGCCGTTGCGGAATTCGTCCCATCGCCGCACCCACAGCTCAGCCTGCGGCACCTGGATGTCAATGCACACGGTGATGTGGTTGTCGGCGCACAATTCCAGGGCCCCCGCCCCTCAACCCAGCCATTGCTTTACCACCATCGCCGCGGCAGCTCGCTGCGCGCGCTGGACCGTCAGCGTCCACTGCCTATGCGACACGACTATGTCGCCAGCGTTGCACTCGATGACAGTGGCCAGGCGCTGTGCAGTTTTCCTTTGGATAACCAGTTTGCACTGTGGTCGATTGCCGAACAGCGTCTGATTCAAAGCTGGCAGCTCAGAGACTGTGCCGGGGCCGTCTACGACCCCCAGTACCGGCAATTTGTGATCAGCAGCAGCACCGGACAACTGGTAGCGGTTCGCGCCGGCGAACGCACGCCGAGACAACTTGCTTATCTCCCCGAGTTTCACTGGGATAATCACCTCAGCCTGATTGGCGCCGAACTGGCAAGCCAACTGCCCACGAGCTGACCCCACACGCCGAGAGCAACCATGAAACGACGCAGTATATTGAAACACAGCCTCGCCCTGGCCACGGCAGCCAGCCTGCCACGCATGAGTCTGGCTATGGCGTCGCCCGCCGATGACTTCGACTATATTTTGACCGCCGAGACGGGCCGGGAAAATCTGCTTGGCGATGCGCCCACGGATATCCTCGGTTTTAACGGACAGTTTCCCGCGCCAGTGCTTCGCGTAAAGCAGGGTAAGCGACTGCGACTGCGCTTTGATAACAAACTGGAACAGGCCAGTACCATTCACTGGCATGGCATCCGTATCGACAATGCGATGGATGGCGTGCCCATGCTCAGCCAGAAGCCGGTCGAACCCGGCGAGAGCTTTGTTTACGACTTTGTCTGCCCAGACGCCGGCACATTCTGGTACCACCCGCATATACACAGCATCCGCCAGCTGGGGATGGGAATGGTCGGCGCCCTGATCGTCGAGGAGCCCGATGCCCCGCCCTACCACGAGGTCATCATTGGTCTGAAAGACTGGCGCCTGAAGCCGGATGGCAGCTATCTGCCGCTGTCGATTCCCCGGGAAGCCTTCCGGGATGGCACTCTGGGGACGGTAAACACGGTGAACGGCCAGCAGCATCCTGTCATCGACGTCCCCGCGGGCGCCGCCTTGCGACTGCGTATTCTAAATATGGACAACACGCGGGTATTTCGCCCGGAAGTCAGCGGACATGAGACGCGAATCCTTTCGCTGGACGGCAGCCCGGTCATTCCCCATCGCCCCTTTGAATTGACACCACTGGGCGCAGGAATGCGCATGGATCTCGCCATGTATGCCCCCAACCGTGTAGGAGAACAAATCCCCGTTTACGATAAAAAAGGCCGGTTTGGCGTTGAGCTTTGCCGACTGAGGGTTGTCGAGAATACCCGGCATACGGCGCCGAAAACCCTGCCCAATCTACCCGCCAATCCGATTGCGACACCTGATCTCGACAAGGCAGAAATCCTGCGTTTTGTATTTGAGTGGCAGGGAGCGCTGTCACCCACCCGCGCAGACGGCGCAGTCGATCACAGCTTCTGGCTCATCAATCGCCGCGCCTGGGATGGCGGCGAGGGCCACCACAGCCTGCCGGAACCGCTGGCGAAGCTGACACTGGGCCGCAGCTACATTGCCGAACTACACAATGCGACACCGCATCAGCATCCGATCCACCTGCACGGTTTAATCTTTACCGTATTGTCATCTAACAAGCGCAGCATTATCCCCTACCATAGCGATACAATTCTGTTAGAGAAGAACGAGCGCGCACGCATCGCTTTTGTGGCCGACAATCCCGGCGACTGGATGTTTCACTGCCATGTGATTGAACATATGAAAACAGGCTTGATGGGCTACATCTCCATCAGCTGATCCTGTCCAACACTGACAGGATGGCGCGTCTTCCTTGTACTCGTGACCCGCATCGCGATATGGTTTCTACTACTGTCACAGGAATACTTGGCGCGCATGAGCCTCGTCACCAAAGCCGGACTACTTGTCGCCTGCACCATGCTGGTCACCTTGCTGTCCGGTTTGCTCGCCCGAAACTATATTCTCAATCCACACCTGCTCAGTATTGAACATGAAGCAGACCAACGTGATATAGAACGCTTCACTCACGCCATTGACCATTATCGCGAAAACCTTGAAAGCCGGATAAAACGCATCTACGCAGCGGCCGGTGTGCTGCAGAATCTCGGCGGCACAATAAACTGGTCCCCGATTGTTCTCAACCTCGCCCACATCGGCGGTTACGAAGAGCTGGACTATTTCATTCTCGCCGACAAAAGCGGTGACAATGCCGTGATGCGGGCCGGCGAACTGGTCGATAAGGAAGACACACCGCCCTCTCCCCGCGCCTTGAACGAAGTGCTGAAGAAAATTATCTCCCAGCTCGACAGTACGGATGGCGCTACGACCTCGGGGTTGATGGTCAGCCAGGCCGATGGCCCGCTGGTATATGCGGCCGGACGGGCAAGCTGGAACACCGATAAATTACCCGCGATCTACGCCGCCGTCCGGCGATGATCGAAGAGCTTGGGGAACACCTGGGCTTGTCGGTGGAGGCCCTGAGTCTTGCCGACAGTAAGAACCAGAGAAAGCACTACGGTGTGGGGCTGGGACAACGCAGTGATGCCGATACGCTTTACGCTGAACTGCATGATCGCAATGACAATCACATTCTCTCTCTTAAATTCAACACGGCTCCCCGGGCTTTTGACGAAAGAACATTCAGCCCCACCATTGTCGCTGCAATGAGTTTCTCGATTCTGGCTTGGGGTCTGATCTTGCTGGTCATGCGCCACAGCATCGTCAAGCCGATTCAACAACTCACCGCGACCATGCGACGTGTGCGACAGACCAGTAATTACGGAGAACGCTTTGAATACCGGCACCGGGATGAACTGGGCAAACTGGTGGACGAATGTAATGAACTGCTCAACCACGTTGGCGGACATACCCAGCAGTTGGAAAACTACTCGTATAAAGACTCTCTGACCGGTATTGGTAATCGACGTCTGTTCCAGGAGCGTCTGGATTATCAGTGGCGGCTCTCACAGCGCAAACACACGCCGCTCAGCGCAATTGTTTTCGATCTGGACTACTTCAAACAATACAATGATCTGTATGGGCATGAGGGCGGCGACACCGTGCTCAAGGTATTTGCCTCGCTGTTGCAAGAGGTCTTCACACGCGACACCGACGTCGTCGCTCGGACGGGCGGAGAGGAATTTATCGTGCTGCTGCTCGACGCCGATTACCACTGTGCAGAGTTGATGGCAGAGCGCACGCTGAATGCGCTTCGTCAGCGTCATATTCCGCATGCCGGGGCAGCTCACCGCGGCCAGGTCTCCGCCAGTGCCGGCGTTTCCAGCCTGACGCCTGACGAGAGCAACAGCCAGGAGCAGCTTATCCGTCAGGCTGACAAAGCGCTTTACCGCGCCAAGCAATTGGGACGTGACAATGTCGCCGTGTACGAGTCCTCATCGCTGCAACTGATCAATCACACGCACAAATCCCAGCCGTAAAAAAACCGCTACCCCCAATGGGATAGCGGTTCTCTTTTACCCAATCACGGCTTATTTTTCAGCGCTGAGTGCCACCACATTGCTGACTGGGGCGTCGCTGCCGCCAAACAGTGAGCTGACTTTGTCGCCATCCGCTTTAGCGGCTGTTGCCTTGGCCGCGCTGCTCCGCTTGCCGCCCGACGCCGTCTTCTTGGCCGCGGCACGCTTGGGCGCTGCGGCTTCGCTGCTCTTGCTCGACGACGCCTTGCTTGAACGCGCTTTGCGAACGGGGGCCTTAGCTTTGCCAGCGGCCCGCTTTGGTGCCGGTTTCTTCTTGGCAGCCTCCGCAGCCTCTGCATCCGCCTTCTCTGCCGCTTTCACCGCCGCCAGCAAGTCTGCAAACGCTTCTTCAGCACACTGACGATAGAAGGCGGGGTCTGGCATGGAGTCGCGATCGCCGAGAATCGACATCGTCACAACACCACAGGCACTGTAGATCAGGTGGAACAAACCAACGCCCGGTGTCAGCAGACCCAAACCGTAGTAGCGGACCATTTTTGCGCCCGCCGAGTACAGCGGGAACGGCGGCCCCGCCACATTCGACACCACCGAGCTGATACCCAGCGGCAGGTGCTGTGTCAGCTCGTTGTTAACATAGGTGTTGACCAGCGGGCGGGTCAGCGCGGGAGCCATCACGCCAGCAAGACACAAAACGTCAACCAGCGGCGAGTTCTCACCGTAGACCTTGGCATCCTGCGAGCCCTTGTGGACCGCCTTCAAACGCTCCAGCGGATCATCAAGCTCGGTGTGTACTTCAACAAATACCGAGCCGATCTGGTTGTTCTCATCAGACACGCCGCGGCGAGTCCGCATATTCAAGGGGATAGATACCGCCAGGCTGTCATCAGGCAGCTCCTCGTGATGCTTGAGGTACTTGCGCATTGCGCCACCGACCACCGCCAACACCACGTCATTGATTTTTACGTCGGCGTAATTCTTGATAATTTTAAAATCATCCAGCGGAAACTCGGCGGCCTCAAAGACGCGATACGGCCCTACCGGTTTGTTAAAGCGGGTTCTGGGCGAGGTAATCGGTGGCATGGGAATCTGTTTGCGGGCCACACCCCACGCCATCTTGCCGAGGTCTCTCAATGTGCTCGCCGCGCTACCGACCATTTTGACGGTATTCTTGACCTGGTTGATCGCCGTCGCCGTGCCCAGGTACAAGGAACTGGGCGCCACATCGACCATGACGGTATCCGGTCCTTCCGGCACTGCCGCGGGGTCCGCTTCCAAATCGTGAATCACCGACATGATTGACGAACCACCGGCGCCATCAACCAGCGAGTGGTGCATCTTGGTGTAGATGGCAAAGCCACCCTTGGGGACACCCGGAATATTATCCAGCCCCTCGATGATATAGGCCTCCCACAGCGGACGTGACATATCCAGTGGACGGGCATGCAGGCGGGCAATCAAAATACAGAGCTGGCGCCAGTCACCCGGCTGAGGAAGCGCGAGGTGCCGAATGTGGAATTCCACGTCGAAATTGGCATCCTGCACCCAATAGGGGCGATCAAGATTCCCCGGCACCTTGACGAGGCGCGAGCGAAAGATGGAGTGCTTCTTGAGTCGACGTTCGAAATTGGCAATCACACCCTTGAAGCGCACGAAACCACCCGGCGCCGTCGAAGGGTCGTAAATCCCCATACCGCCCACATGCTGAGGCGTGTTGGGGTGCTCCAGATTGACAAATGCCGAGTCGAGTATACCTAATTGCTTCATGCCTGATCACACCTCGTTAATTATTATCCCTGACTGCCTGACCACCTGCGCGGCAGGGAAAATCCATTTTCCAACAGCGCGGTGTTGCTTATCGGCCCTAAGGCCAGCCAAGCACCGGGAATGCACATATCATTCCAAAAGTGTAACAGCGCTGCACAAACTAACGGTAGCCCACATACCCGTTAACGCGACATAGTGCCCAAAAAGGTGCACTCACTGCGACCGTCGCTGTCGCTCCGGCGGCGGTGCACCGACATGAGGAACCTGACGCTGACGCGCCAGCTCCACCTGTTTCTGACGGTCGCGGAAGCGCTTGCGCTGCTCCTCGGTCAATGTTTCGTAACAGGACGGACAGCTTACCCCTTCCTCAAATTGCGGGTGCCGGCGGTCCTCGTCACTGATCGGGTGACGACAGCCATGGCACAGTGCATAACTGCCCACTTCCAGTCCCTGCTTTACGGAGACGCGGTTGTCGAAAACAAAACACTCGCCTTCCCACAGGCTGGACTGCGCATCCACCTCTTCGAGGTACTTCAGGATGCCACCCTCAAGGTGGTAGACCTCGTCGAAACCTTCCTGTTTCATAAATGCCGAGGCTTTTTCGCAACGAATGCCGCCTGTGCAAAACATCGCGACTTTCTTGTGCTTTTCAGGATCGTAATGCTCGCGCACATACTCGGGAAACTCACGGAAGGTCGCCGTTTTGGGATCAACGGCGCCCTTGAACGTACCGATTTCCACCTCGTAATCATTGCGCGTATCAATCAACAGCACTTCGGGGTCAGAGATCAGGGCATTCCAGTCGCGGGGTTTCACATAGGTTCCAACCACATGGTTGGGATCAATACCCTCGATACCCATGGTCACAATCTCTTTTTTGAGCTTGACCTTCATGCGGTAGAAAGGCTGCGCCTCGTCGTAGGACTCTTTATGAACAAGATCCACCAGACGCGGATCGCTGCGCAGCTCACTCAACAGACTGTCGATAGCGTCTCTGGAGCCCGCTACGGTGCCGTTGATCCCCTCTTCGGCCAGCAGCAAAGTGCCACGAACCCCCAAATCCAGGCAGCGCTGCAACAGCGGCTCGCGCTTCTCCCGGTAATCGGGCAAGGTCACAAATTTATACAGGGCAGCAACAACTATCTGACTCATTTGGCAGCGGCCTCGCGCTTGCTGCCACCCAGACACTGCGGCGAGTCCGGCACCGTGGACTGCGCCTGCCATTCATCCGGAGAGAAGAGGTGCAAAGCCAGCGCGTGCACCGGCCCGGCCAGTTCGTCGGCCAGCGCGGCGTACACGGCTTGATGACGGGCTACGCGTCGTTTGCCATCAAAAGCCGCGGAAACCAGTACGACCTTGAAATGGGTCTCTGAATTGGCGGGCACACTGTGCATGTGGCTTTCGTTGATGAGTTCGAGGTGAGACGGGTCAAACCCGGCAAGCAGTTTTTCGCGAATCGCCTGCTCAATCTGCATGGTGGTCAACTCCTGTGAATACACCGGGTATTATACACTCGATTCACAGTGTAGGCCGCGTCGAATTGACTCAGCTCGGCGCGATCACCGCCCCCAACCTCGCCTTCAGCAGGCCAGCATCTTCCGCCAGCCCCAAACGCAGATACCCCCATTCACCGCAGCGATATACGCGGCTCAGAATGCCCTGTGCAAGCAGTGCCGAGGCCCAGTCGTCCGCACGCCTCAGCGGCAGTCGATAACTGTTAAACAGCGCTTGAGACTGGCAGGCAACAGCCTCCCCACCGAGCAGCGCCGCCCACAGCGCGGCCTGTTCACCGGACGCCCGCAGCAGTCGCCGCTGGTTTTTCTGCTGCCAGTCGCTGTCAGCAAACAATTGCGCGCCCAGGTATTGGGCCGCCCGGTTAATGGGCCAGGGCCCCAGCAAACGTGCCAGGCGATCGAGACATTCAGGCGTGGCGAGTGCCGCCCCGAGACGCAGGCCAGGCAAGCCAAAGAATTTCCCCACCGAGCGAAGCAACACTACCCTGCCGCTGTCCAGCAAGGCATTGGCCTGATAGTCGGGGTAACCGTCCACATAGGCCTGATCCACCACCATCAGTCCGTCGTCCGGCAATAGGGCCAACCATTCCCGAAGCTGGGCAACGGGAATGCAATGTCCATCCGGATTGTTGGGGCTGACCAGCACCAGATAGCGAATCGGTTTTTCTATCAGCAGTGCGGCCACGTCGCCGTCATTGTCAAAGCGATGCAGGCGATGTCCGGCCTGCTGCCAACGGTAGGCATGTTCTTCGTAAGCGACGCTGGGGAGCAACGCCTCCCCCGAGGGATACAACTCTGGCAGCAACTGAATAATCGGTTGACTGCCGCTGCTCAGCAATAGCTGCTCAGGAGCAAGTTGATAGTAGGTCGCCGCAGCACTCTGTAGCACAGGACAGTCATAGGGCAGCTCCTGCCAGATGTCCTCGGGAATCGGGGGTACAGGCCAGGGCCAGGGATTCACACCGGTAGCCAGATTCAACAGCGGCTGCGGCATTGCCGCCGGGTACCTCACATAGCGCGGATCACCACCGTGAACGGGTTGCAAGCCATCACTCACAGCTGAATATTCCACAACAGGATCACCAGCAGCCACAGCAGGCAGAGCTGATCCACCAGTCGCAGACCACGGCTCAAATCGCCGGGCGCGGCAGCACGCCCCTGCCCCAGCGTTGCACGCGGCTGCCACTCGCCGTGATAGCGGGCGCCACCACCCAGTTGAATCCCCAGTGCCGACGCGCCGCTGGCCATCACAGCACCGGCATTAAGGCTTTTCCAGCTCCAGCCCTGCATAAACTGGCGGCGAACGCTGCCGGGCGACAGACGAAGCAACGCAAAACCCAGGGCCGTGAGCTGTGCCGGGAAGAAATTCAGCACATCATCCAGGCGCGCGGCAAGGCGGCCAAAATATAAAAAGCGGGGACTGCGATACCCCCACATGGCGTCCAGGGTGTTCGCCAGACGATGCATAATCACCATCACCGGCCCGCCAAGGGCATACCAGAACAGCGAGGCAAATAGCGCATCACTGCTGTTTTCCAACAGCGACTCACAGGCCGCCGTCGCGATCTGCTGCTGATCCAGCTCAGCGGTATCGCGGCTGACAATCAGCGAAAGCGCCTGTCGGGCGCGCGGCTCATCGCTGGCAAGAAGCGCCCTTTCAATAGGCCAGATATGCTCGCGCATACTTTGCCAGCCAATTGCCAGATACAGCAGCACCGCATCCAGCAACACGCCCAGCACCGGCCAATGTCCCGACACCCAGCGCGTAAGCAGATAGACCAGTGCCAATAACGGCAACACCGCCACAAGCCAGGCCAGCGCGCCCCGCCAAAGCTGTCGTGACGGAGTCTGCCGCTCGGATGCCGGAGAATTCAAACGCGCTTCCAGCCACTGGGCGATACGCCCAAACCACACCAGTGGGTGCGCGCGCGCGGGTTCGCCAAGAAAGCGGTCCAGCAGAACCGCAAGCAATACAGCCGCAGCGGTGGCAGAGATGGATACAGTCATGAGGAGGGATCAACTAACACAACAATCAGGCCGGGACTTTAATCGTCCGCCCAAGCAGGGGTCAAGGCAAAAACATGGCGGCGGTCACCGCAGCTCAATTCGGCAAGCGGTAAAACTCGGCAGCATTTTCCCAGAGCACCCGCCTTGCACCGTCGTCTCCCAAGGTGTTGCCAATGATTTCGATATCCACAGGGTTGAACGGTCTCGGCGAGCGAGTCGACGGCAGGTCTGTACCGAACATCAGCGCCTGAGGATTGATGTCGTAGAGGCGCCTCAGCACCTGGCTCACAGCAAAATCCACCCGTCCGAACCCCGTGGCCTTCACCCGCACGCCCTTCTCTACCAGACGATACAGCAGCGGCAGGCCTTTTTTGCTCAGCCCGAGATGGTCAATGCTCACCGCAGGTAATCGACACAAGGCGGTTTCAAGTTCGCCCAAGTGACGACTGTCGCAATAAATCTCGGCGTGCCAACCGAGCATTTCGTGCACGCGCTCGGCAAAATAGCTCAGGTGTTCAACGGCCTCCCGACCGCCGCGCCGTACATTAAAACGCAGAGCCCGAACCCGGCAGGCATCGAGAGCCATCAGCGATTCGTCGGAGACATCGAGAGGCAACTGGGTAACGCCGACAAAGTGCGGTCCAAGATTGGCCAACGCGGCCTGCAGGTAAGACTGATCAAAACTCTGGAAAGAACCGGAGACCACGGCTCCACCACCAATCCCCAGCTCGACCGTCTGACCGACGTAGTCATCGACGGTATAGGGATCGGGAAGATAGCCTTCGTTACTGACCAATGGGTACGCCGGGTCAATAATGTGCAGATGCGCATCGAAAATCATGTGATCCATGACGCCGTCCTCTTTGCGGGGCAGCACTATTTATTTGATCAAAAAACAGCCAGACGCAACAAAATGGCAGAATTCCAAAGGCAATGCAAACCGCAACCCCCTGCTACTCAGCAGCGGAAAAACGGTTCTTAGCGGCAATCCATTGGGACATATAGCGGTGGCTGCGCAGGCTGTGGTGACGCAGCATGGCGCCGATGAAATTGGCCTTTCTGCCGGCATCACGCTCAACTGACAGCGTACTTAAACGCTCTCTAAGCTGCCGTAAATGGGATTGTCGATCAAAGCGCGTCAGCAGCGCATCACCGCGCTGCTGGGCCTGCTGCCAGGCGGTAGCGTCTCGATACAGGGCGACGCAGGCGTCAACAAACGCCTCCGGCGTATCGGCAAGGTAACCGCCCCAGGTCTCTGAGTTCCCCATCCCCTCCGCACCCACCGCAGAGGTCACCGAGGGAGTCCCGCACTCCATCGCTTCCAGCAGCTTACCTTTCTGTCCTGCGCCAAAGCGCAGCGGCGCCAGGCAGAGTTTGGCGTCTCGCATCACTGCCCGAGCATCGGGCGCCCAGCCCTTAATCAGAAACCCAAGCTTGTCACTGTGTAGTTGCATCGCCTTGGGCGGTGGGTAAGCGCCGTAGACGTGGCATTCTGCCTCCGGCAGGCGCTTGCACAGCACGGGCCAGATATCCCGCCGCAGATACTGCAGGGCATCCCAATTGGGCGCGTGGCGGTAATTGCCAATACACAGACAGTGCTTGCGCCCGTCAAAGTCCGAGGCGGGCTGACGCCCCTCGCTGAGCAACGGGTAGTAATGAAGCAGCGACGCCGACACGCCGTAGTGCTGTTGCAGCAGGCTCATTTCGTAGTCGGAAATGATCAGACTCAGATCACTGCGCCAGATCGCCGCCAGCTCCCGCTGCGCCAGCTCGCTGTGCAGCTCCGGTTCGCCGCCGCGCTTGATGGCCTGCTGGCGGGCTTCACGCAGACTGTGCAAATCCTGGGTATCCAGCACGCGCAACGCCTCTGGACAGACCTCTTCTACCCGCCAGGAAAATTGCTCTTCACTCAGAAAGCGATCAAAGATCACCAGCTGCGGTTGCAGCTTAGCGAGCTGGGCATTGAAGCTGTCGCAGTTCAGGCGAATTTCCAGCTCGTCGATACCCAGTGCAGACAGGTCTGCGCGATGCGGCGACAACTGTGCCGCGCTGGACACCGTCACCTGCCAACCCCAGGCCTGCAGCGCCTGAATCAAATCCATGCTGCGCGCCCCCGCCGCCGATGAGCGGGGTTCGGGCCAGACATGGCCGATAAACAAGGCGCGCTTAACCGGGGACATCAGTCAAAATCACTGTAGGGAATCGGCGCCTCGGGCGGCGTTTCAATCAACTGCCAGCGCTCATCGAACTGATACTTGAGATACAGGGCGATGTGATTCGGCTCGTAAAAGTCGGCGCGGTGAATATCCGCAGCAACGCCGACAAACCACCGCCGTGTCACGCGTTTTTCAATCGCCGCTTCCAGATAATAACCGGCACCGCCGCCATCACTGTCGCTGCCGCCCAGACGGTACGGCGCATCGGTTTGCGTCCAGGAATGCGACAGCGACGCCCCCAACAGATACGACCAACTGTCAGCCACACGGCCGTAATACCGCACCGGCAGTGACAGCGACAGATACTGTTGCGGGCTGTAGTAGGCCCCGTGCCCCAAACTGTATTCGCTCAAGTTCTTGTCATAGCGCAGATGCATCACATTCACGCCGACGCGCAGCGTGCGATCCGGCTCATTCAGCAGTCGGCGATAGACGCCCCCCAGTAAACCCATGCGGGTATTGTCTTCAACATCATCGCCCTGCAGCAGGTGATACTGAAGGCTGCTCCAGAAACCGTATTTGCCACCAAGATCGTGACTGAAACCCAGTTTGGCACCGCTGCGCATCACTCCGCCCCAGTCTCGGTCGGCACCCGTTGCCGCCGCCCCGGGTACGGTCATGCCAGCATAAGACAAGGCGGTGCCGGTCTCAGGTCGACGCGACAATGTCGCTCGCCAGCCAAACTGGCCGAGATCACCGTTCACCGTCACGCCGCCTACCCAGTCGGAAACCTTGAAACCCAGAGGACTGCTGCCGATGTCGGCCTGCCAGTTTGCCGCTTGCCAGCCCACACCGACGGCCGTGCCACTGGCCTTTTCAGAAAATGGAATGCGGGTTATTGACGGCGGCACGGCACCATCGCTGTCGAGGTAATCCTCTCTGCCGGAATCGATCGTGACGCGGTCCACTCTGACCAGCAGATGACCGTCGTAGCGAGGCACGGGCCAGCGAAGCTCCACGGGAATCTGCTGCACTCGCGTACCCGAGCGACGGTCATTCAGATCGAAGCCAACTTTCAGATGCCCCTGACGACGCGCACGATAGCGGTCGATGCTGCCGAGCACATTGCTGCTCAGCCAGTAATTCCGGTCCGCCTGACTATACAGCGCGCGCTGCTCGCGCTTGCTGAGTTGGAGCTTGAGTTGCGGCGACCCCGCCGCTTTTTGCAGTGCCGCATACGCAAAGTTTTCCGCCGCCGCCCAGTCGCCACTGGCCTCGGCCTGTTGCATGGCACTGCGCAGACTCTGATCCGACACCTCCGGCCGCCGCAACAACGTCGTCAACAGTTGCCGCTGCGCCTGCGGCTGTCCGGCTGTACCCATCGCCTCGGCCAGCGCCAGTAGTTGGCCGTCACTCAGCGTCTGCTGATGCGCCATCAAATACGCTGACTGACTGTCGAATTCAGACGAATTATCCAGTTCCGCGCTCAAGCGCAGCAAAGCAATGCGCGCGTCGAGCTGATGGTCTCCCGGTTGCGCGGCCGCACGCCGATAATGCGACCAGGCCAGCACGGCCTTTCCGCGCTGCTCCTCATGACGCCCCAGCGCCAGTTCATACTCACCGCTCAAGGCATTCAGCGTCCGGCGCTGCTCTGGCGTAAGCGGCTGCCCCAATGCCTGTCGATGCCAGTCTGAAAAGGTCTGAAAATCGTCCAGCGCCAACCAAAGCCGAGCGATTTCCAACTGCCGGTAAAATGGCTGTGTGGCGACGGGTTCCAAGCCTTTAACGATCCGAGGCGCGCGCTCAGGCTCGCCGAGGTCGATCCAGCGGCCGGCCAGATTCAGCAGCACATCGGGCTGATCGGCAAAGTCCTGTTCCAACTGCCGCAATTGCTGGCCGCGCTCGGCATCACTGAGCGTATTGCCACCCGCCAGCGCAAGATTTCCGCGCCAACGCGCCAGATTGCGCTGCATGGCCGCACTGCGCTGCGCACTTGGCACGGCCTCCAGACGCGCCGCCGCAGCGTCAATGCGATTTTGGGAGGCCAAATACAAGGCGTAGGAGAATTGCATATCCGGGCTGCGATCATCGTCAGCCCACTGCGCCATCAGGCGGTCGGCGCGCTCCGGCTGCCCCAGTGCGCGCAGGCGAGACGCGATGTCACTGCGCAACCAGGGCGATGACGGCGCCAGCGCCAGTAAGCGCTCGATGGCGGCAAGCTGATCATCAACGCGCTCTGCGGCAGCCAACTCGCGCTCCGCTCGGGCGAGTTGCCAATCCTGCCAAGGCTCCGCGACATTTTGTTGCTGAGCCGTGCTCAACTGATGGTAGTAGCGCACTGCCGCGGCGTCGCCATCAAGTGCTTGGATGACGGAAAACCGCCCCCACAGTGCCGCAGTGTTGCCTGGGTCACGACGAAGAACATCATCGTAATAGCGCTCTGCACTGGCCCAGTCACCCTGACGCAGAGACAACTGTGCCAGTGCCAGCCGGGCATCCTCGGCGTCCGGCTTTAAGGCGAGCGCCTGAAGCAGACTCTGTCTCGCCGCTTCGTAACGGCCGTCGTCCATTTCGGCCTCGCCGCGTCGCAGGGCCTGCCAATACCGAGTCGTCGTGATTAACGACTCCCAGCGGCTCACCTGATCCGGGTCCTTGTTGTAGCGGGCGGCCAGTTGAAAATAGTTGAGCGCCGGAGAGTGCTCTCCACGACGCAGGGCCAGCAAGCCCAGCCCGCCCAGTATTTCCGCATCTTGAGGTCGACCTTTCAGGGCATAGTTCAGGCGTTGTTGGGCCGCCGTATTCCGCTCCTGATCCAGCAAAGCCAAACCCTGAAGTTTTGCTCGGTAATACGGGTCTCGAAGGCGCTGGCGTTCAGCCTGCCAGTCGTCCTGCGCCAGTTCAAAGGCCTGCTGAAATTGCAGCGTGTCGGGGAAGCGCTCTGCCAGCAGGCGCTGATTCTCCACACGCCGGGCAGTAATCGGCTGGCGCTGCATGGCTGACGACCAGCGGTAGGCTGCCTGCAAGGCCATGGACGGGTTGTCCAGCAGCGCCCGCAGCATGGTTTGTCCACGCGGACTGGACACATTGACGGACATCAGCTGGTCGGCCAATGCATATTGCAGCGGGCCATTGTCCGGGTACTGACGATTCAGGCTTTCCAGGCGACGGATGACTTCCGGGCGCCGACCATCTAACTGCGCCAGAATCCTCAGATATTCAAGCTCAGTGGAGATCAGTGCGAAACCATTGGGAAACAACTCGGCATAATGCCGCAGCGCTTCGCGAGAGCGCCCTGCCAGCGCCATCACCCTCGCCTGCTGGAGCGCGCCGCGCTTGCCGGTTTGGGCAGTAATCAAATCATCGAGTTGCACGGCCAGTGGCGATTCGCCCTCCTGACGCTGCAAATGTGCAAGTGCGGCCCGCGCAACATCCTCGCGGTTTTCACGCAGCGCGAGCCAGATTTCATACACGGGCAGCAATGTCGATTCGGGCGCCAGCGCCCGGAAGCGCTTCAGACGGTTGGCCAGCAGATCTTCCCGCTCCAGCAATTCGGCTTCCAGCAACTGCGCCCGAAAGCGCGCTGTCAGGCCCTCGTCGAGGCGCTCCGCTTTCGGCGCCAGCTCTCGCTCCCCCAGCTCGATGGCATAGTCATTTTTCATTGTTGACGGCAGCGGCCGCAGCGTTTGCCAGATCAGCAAGGCCACAACAACCAGCAGGCTCCCCCACAGCAGCCGCCTCATGAACAGACTCCCGTTAGCTGACCCTGTGCGTCAAACCGGTAGCGCCCCTGCCACCAGCCGAGGCCAAACAGACTGAGAACCTGACTGTAATAGGCCTGTCTCCCCTTGCTCTCGCTCTGTGCCTGAACTACGTCCACAGCAAATCGCGACGCGGCGAGTTCCTGCTCCGCCATTTTGAGCAGTGGCAGCATGGCCGCCTTAAACCCGAAGGGGCCGCGGCCCCGATACTCGCCGGACACCGCATTCCAGCGTTCAGGCACCGCATTTTGTGCCAGCACAGCATCGATCATCGGTGTATAGCCTGCCAGCAGCGCATCGCGTCCCTCAGCGTCGGCATGCATCATGCCCAACCACAGGTAAACGCGAATCGCATCGTAACTCCCTTGGCTGCCGTGTTTGGGGTCGGGCAGAATTTGACCGTCGCGCCAGCGCAGCCAGTCCGGCGCAAAACCCTTGGGCGACGCGGCCAGCAACCACCGCTGACTGCTGGCCGCCAAGGCAGGCCAAGCTGAGTGGGGGTAATTTTGCGCAAAAGACTGGAGCAATTGCGGGGGCACATAGCTGGGATTGAGCCGGTAGTCGCCATCCGCCAGAACAAAGCCTTCCGGCCCGGGCAACAGGAGACGGCCATGCTCGGCTACCACCCGGCTCTCGTCGGCCACGATGCGCTTTGCCAGCCAGTAGGCTTTGCTGCGGTAGCGGTGTTCACGCCAAAGTCGCCCCGCCTCATTCAAGGCATACACCATCCATAGATCGGCATCCGATGCCGCATTTTGATCGAGCACCCGCCAGCCGCCGTCGGCATCTTGCCCCCACAGCCAGGCGGGCAAATGACGGCTGAGATCCCCGGCCGCCAAATGGGTCTCCGTCCAGTTCAGCAACTGATCAAACCGGGCGCGATCACCGGCTATCAGCGCAAAGAACAAACCATAGGCCTGACCTTCCGAGGTGGTGATCTGCCGGGGATCACTGCCATCTACCACACGTCCCTTGTCGATGTACTGCGCGGCAAAGGTCTCCCACTGCGGCCAGCGGCAATCGTCGGCTTGCGCTGACACCGCTGCGAGCAAAAAGACACCAAAGACGAGCAGTCGCCTCACGGCCCCTCCCGATACAGGCGACGGCGCGCAACGCCACTGAGAATTCGCCACAGCACAACGGCCAGCATCAGGCAGATGACCGCGCTGATCAGCCCGAGGATGACGGGATGGCGGGAGAAGTGGAACCAGATCAGGTCCCATACCCGCAGCTTGCCGACAAAATACTTGTCGCCCACATTAAAGCTGGCTACCTGTTCGCCGCGCACGGTGACCACGGTGCCATACATAAAGGGCACCTTGCCGCTGTCGGCCAGACTGTCACGCAGATCGGCAAAGTCGCCGGGCGCCGAGGCCAGCAGGGATACCACGCTGCGGTCGCGATCAAACGGCGAGCGCATTCCCACCATGGCAGAGAACGGCCCGTTTGCCCGCACCTGAACCTGAGACACGCTCTTCGCCAGATCGGGTCCCGAGCCCCCCTCTGGCGCAAACTCGATACGGCGGTTGGAGCGCGGCTGCAACAGGCTGCGATTGGCCTCTTTGATCAGTAGTGGCAACTCATCGTCGGCAATGTCATCCAGACTGGGGTTGGCGGCGATCAACAGCACGTCTTTGTCCTGCAACTGGCTCTTGTCCCAATCACTGAGCAGCGACACGCCCAGTGCGGGGTAGCCCGCGCTGGAACCCGCAAAACCCATCATTTGCAGATAGGTTTCCACGACTTGTGCGTTCTGCGGCTGCGGCAACAGCACCGCCGTCTCCGACAGGTCTGCCATGCGGGTAAACGGATAGGCAGCATTGCTGAAGGCGCGCAGATTGGGCATTTCTATGTAATGAGGAAAGCCGGTGAAATCCAGCGTCGAGTCCGCATCAACCACCGCATAGCGACGCGCCGGTGGGATGCTCTTGCACTCGCCATTGGCGATACCGGCAAAGTCGAACTCAAACAACAGCTGGTTGCGGCTGCCCACTTTAAATGCCGGAATACGCAGCAACTGGCTGTTACCCAGCAGGCTGTCGTCCAGCAACGGCACACGCAAACTGTTCAACTCGCCCGATACGCCACTGCGCGTCAAGTGATAAGCCTCCACAAACTGGCCGTTGACCAGCATGCTCAACTGCGAGCCGTTGTCGTCTTCGATTGGCGGGGAATAGTGATATTGCAAATCCACCGGAATACCGCGGCTGCGCCAGGTGAAGAGGTCCGGCGGTAGCTGGAACGATAAGCTAACCGGCGCCGGAGTGCGTCCCGACACCTGCAATTGGGAGGGATCGTTGACCAACTCGCCGAAGCGCACCGGTCGATCCGTCGGCAGCCAGTTGGGCGCATCATAGGGTTTGCGGGGTTTGAGTTGTTTGACGTTGCGGATTTCTGCCACGGAGCCCGACAGCAGCGCGCTGCCAATAGCCAGCCCCTTCATGGCCTCAACAAGATCGGCATCGTCGCGCCCCTGTACTAACAGGTATTTCACTTCAGGACGGTCCGGCAGCGCCATCACTTCCAGCGTCGGCCCCTCTACCGGCGGATAATCCCGCAGCGCTTCAGGCCGCTGACTATTGGTCATCAGCACCAGCGCATGCTGCTCCGGCAGTGTATCCGTTACCGGAAAGCTCGCGCCTCGCCAGGCCGCCTGGGCACCAAACCACGAGGCGCCAATACCCGCCGCCCGCAGACGTTCCAGACTGTTTTCGCCGCTCATGACAACGGGCAGTTCCAACGGACGATAGTCGTTGCCATCGAAAAACGGCGCGGGCAGCAGTGCCAAATCATTCGCCAGCGGCAGTGCCCGGCTGAACAGCCGCAGCTCTGTGGACGCACCCAGCTCACTCCAGATACTGACGTCGTCCGGACTCCAGCAGTCTTTGTCCAGATGACCGATCAGCTCTACTCGCAATTGGTTGAAGTCAGATAGATAACGCGGTTGCAGGGGAATCACCGTGTTGCGTTGCAGGCGCGACTCGTCGTCGATAGCCGTCACCCCCATCAATTCGCCATTCAGGTAAACCTTCAGGTGTGACAGTTTGGCCATCAACGCCGGTGACGCAGAGTAGTTCAGATGCAACTCAGCGGCCTCAACCAGCTCGTCCAGACGCGACCCGAAATTCAGCGAGACGCTGCTTTCGCTGCCCCGCAATTTGGCACTGCGTCCATAACCCAGGTCCTGAAGGCTGTAGCGACTTTCCTCCAGAGGAGGCTGCTCAACATCCACGCCCTGTGCCTGAGCCGGGGAAAAACCGCTCAGCACCAGCAGGGCTGCCAGCGTTTGTAATGGCCGCAAATAAGCGCGTTGGCGTTTCGTCGTCATCCATCTGTCCTTATCGAAACAGGCTGGGGGCGCAGACTGACCACCCAGTGAATCATTGAGAGTAATGCATCTAACATGCGGGGAATCGGCTGAGGGGCTGCGCGCAGCAGGCGGCGATACCCCATCAGGCTCACGGCCATCACGGCGCCCATGCTCTTTAAGGGCCGGTCAGTACGCATACCGCGTTTCCAGCGAACCCAGTTATCGGCGCGAGCAAAGGTGCACTGCACGTAATTGATCATGCTGGCGGGCGAACGGTCTCGCAGTTGCAGCCCCAAGGTCTCTCGCCCTTTGTAAACCACCGAAACGGGAAAACTGTATTCGCGCCCAGCGCGATCAAGAACCACGGTGGCGTGGTGACCAATGCCCTCGCAGGCACGGGGAGAAAGTTGCACCCGCAATCCGCTGAGAGAGAAATCCCGCAACCGCGCCTGCAGCACATGACCATCTTCCAGACGCAGGCTGATTGGCAGGGACAGCTCCACGCGATGATCACGGCGCTGCTGCTTGGCCTCAGCAGCAACCGCGACAGCGCCGCCAAGAATCAGCAAATTGTAAAAAGTCCAAGATAGATTGAGCAGCACCGCGCCGGTTTCCTCACCAGCACCACGGAGCAGCCAGCCGATGCCCACCGCCAATCCGATCAAATTGGCGACAACCAGCAGTATGTAAGGCCGGGACATCACCCAGTCAAAATACTTTTCATAAATCAGCCCGCCTTTGGCAGTGACGTTAAAACTGCCTTTATCCGGCGCAAACAGGGCCACGGCGGTTGGCCGGGCGATATACCAGGACAATACCGTTTCGTAGATCTCACCCCAGAATGAGTGCCGGTAGCGCCCTTGAATGCGCGCATTCACCACCGAGGCATACACCATATGTGGCAGCACATACAGGAACAGCATAGCCGCGGGCGCATAGATGATGTAGGTATGCAGCAACAGAAATGCCAGCGGTGCCACCAGAAAAATCAGGCGCGGAATTCCCGACAGGAAGTGCAGCATGGCATTGAAATAGCAGAGCCGCTGCGGCCACTGCAGGCCCTTGCCCTTCAGCGGATTGTCGATACGCAGAATCTGGCTCATACCGCGCGCCCAGCGAATGCGCTGGCCGATATGGGCCGACAAGGTTTCGGTGGCCAGCCCCGCTGCGACCGGCGCGCGCACATACGAGGAACGGTAGCCGCGCCGATGCAAGCGCAGCGAGGTATGGGCATCTTCGGTCACCGTCTCGACAGCGATACCGCCGATTTCATCCAAGGGTGCGCGGCGGATAATCGCGCAGGAGCCACAGAAAAAGGTGCCATTCCAAAGGTCGTTCCCGTTCTGAATCAGACCGTAAAACAATCCGCCCTCGTTGGGGACCTTGCGGAAATTGCTCAGGTTACGCTCGAAGGGATCGGGCGAAAAAAAGTGGTGCGGCGTCTGCACCAGCGCCAGCTTTGAATCCTGCAGAAAGCCGCCCATTGCCACCTGCAGAAACGCTCGAGTGGGAATGTGGTCGCAATCAAAAATAGCCACAAACTCGCCGTCTATCTGCTTGAGAGCGTGATTGATATTCCCCGCCTTGGCATGACGGTTGTCAGTACGGGTTATATATTTCACCCCGACGTCACTGGCGAACGCCCGAAAACTCTCGCGGCGACCGTCGTCCAGAATGTAAATATTCAATTTGTCCGCCGGCCAATCCAACCCCAGACAGGCGTAAATGGTTGCCCGAACAACATCCAACTCTTCGTTGTAGGTCGGCACCAGAATATCAACCGTGGGCCACTTCTGGCGGTCCTCAGGCAAGGCGGCCAGCGGACGGTTAAGCGGCCAGATATTCTGAAAATACCCCAGCACCAGTACCACCCAGGCATACAGTTCAGCCAACAGCAGTAGAATACCCAGCGCCAAACCCAGGGGGTCATCGAAATTAAGCGTATTGGTGCAACGCCACCAGATGTAGCGGCAGGACGCCAGCAGCGACAGCACAATCATCAGCATGCGGGGAAAGCGTCCAGGCAGGCGATTACAGATCAACAAAACGACAAACAGCGACGCGCCCAGTGCAAATTGTCCGGCCAGTTCCAGAGGCACGGTAATACAGAGCAGCGCAAGACAGACAATCAGCAGCGCCTTTAGTCCCTTGGACCGGCCACTGCCGGGCTTTTGCCACGGCGGAACATCCAGCCCCCTGCGCGCCAGCTCCTCACTGAATTGCGCGCGATAGGCCGCAATCGCACGCAAGGACAGCCGCCTCATGTGTAAACGCAGCCAGCGCCTCAGCCGGGAAATAGCTCCCCATAGATCGATGTAACCGGGCACCGCCTGCCGACGAACAAACAGCAACCACCCCACCTGAACCAATGCGCGGAGAGGGTCACTCCAGCGCGGCTGTAACAAATCCACTTGCGGAAAAAGGTAACGCGGCACCTGCCAGCTCGGCAGTCCGCCGATGCGATTTTGCAAAAACAGCGCCGACAGCCATAACCAGCTCCACAGCAGGAGTTTGCCCGCCGCGCTGGGTCGACGTCCCGCGCAGTAGGCCTCGTACCGCTCTCGCAACAAGCCTCTCAAACTCACGCTGGGCGCCCTCGCGCCACCGTCAGATAAAATCGCGCCAATGCCTGAAAATCCTTCGTCGCCTGACTGTCTACGGCGGTTTCCAATGCGGTGGCGAACAGCGCCTGCGCTTCGGCTACGGCGAGGTCTTCGTGTATGCCGTTGGGCGTCAACGCGGTCGCAAAATCCTGTTTAAGCAGACCGGCAATATCCTGCTCCAGAGGAATATGGGGAGACAGGCGATTGATCAGTAGATGGCTTTTGCTGTCCAGGCTGTCGCCCAACCACGACTCTCCACAGCGCTTCAACATGGCGTAGGCGCCAGCAGATGGCGTTGTCACCCACAGGCGGTTGCTGACTTGGGCCACCTCTGCAAACTGAAACGCAGCCGGACCATCGATCAATACGCAGTCGTAGGCCATATCACGCAGCGCCGCGAGCATCACCTCGAGTCGTTCAACAATAGCGCTGGCATCTAAGTGGTATTCACGCACTTCCGCCGCCGACAACTCGCCAAAGGGCAGAACTGTCACGCCGTGGTGCGCGGCATAGGCCGCCTCTTGCCAAGGCTTACCGTCAACGCTGGCGCGCGCCCAGCCAGCCTTTTCATCATGACGAATCGCAAAGCTGTAGCGGAGTACATTTGCCGGATTGAGATCCAGCACCAGGCAGCGCATACCCTGCAGCTGCATCGCCGCGGCCAGATTCGCGGTCACGGACGTTACCCCCGCTCCGCCACAGACTCCGGTAATCAGCAGGGTATACAAGGCACGGCCCCCAAGCGATCAGATAACATGTGGAAGTCCTGCACAGTCACTTAACCTGCTTCCGAGGAATTGGCAGCGCCATCGATGTCCGCCAGCAGCGGCCAGCGGGTCAGAACGTCATCCCGTTCGGAAATGCGGCGACTCTCAAAATAGGCGAAGTCATCACCGGCATCCAGCGCACGAACCACGCGCTGAATATCGCGACTGATCGCCGGCTTTGCGTTCGCGCTTTCGGCAATAGCGTCCTGCTGATTGGGTGGTGACGGCGTTTGCGAAGTCATGCGTCCAATTCTCCTGAAACCGCACCCTTTTCCCCGACATACTGCACATTGAAGTGAGGAATATTCACTAGGAAAAAAGGGGCTTAGCGGGTATTGCTACTACAATGCCATAAAAGTGTGATGCTAGTCATTGATATAACGCATGGGCTATAGTTGACGCCAGTTTACGCGAAACCGTTTCTCTCCAGCCATATCGTCACGGAGCCAATGCGCTGATGCCGACAGCCCCGCCGCAGGAAATATTACAACGCACCCTGTTGCAGCCTGGCCTCTATTGCGTGCTGGCAAACGAGCGTAAAGATTTTATCGGCACGCTGAATCTGGTTAAAGACAGCCATCACTGTCTGGTCTTTCAGGAAAAGCAGGCCGAGGTGTTTGGCGACCTCTCCGAGGGGGAGTCCGAGCGACTCGACACCCTGTGCAACAGCCGACGACTTGGCAGTTTTTTTGGCGATCGCTCCGCCTTTGAACCGGCCCTGCAGCTACGTAGCCTGTTGCGCGACTGCCGGCGCCTGAAACTGCCAAAAGCATCAGGACTGTGCCTGGTGATCAATGAAACCAGTCTTGGGCACAGTGGTCCTGCCCGGCTGGGGGAAATGCTCGCGGCATGGCGCCGCTTTTGTGATCAGCGACAATTGCGCCTGCTGCTGCTGATACATGGCTCCTGTCATACCCTGCGTCCCTTGTTGCGTTTGCACAGCCGCGTGCTGTCCGGACTTGCCAGTCAAACCCCTGTGGGCGACTACCAATACTCACTGCTGGTGGAACACTGGCAACTCCCCGACGCACTGTTCACCCGTCAGGAATTGTTTCTTGAGCTGGACAAGCACTTTCAAGCCAGACAACTCAGTCGACTGCACCCTCCCCGGCAGCACCTCGAGGCCATGCCCGCCGATGTGGACGTCATTTATACGCTCAAGGGCCTGGGCGAAGAACTGCACAGCCGGGTGGAAACACTTGCGGAATATGGCAGCAACAGCGAACTGGCCGCGCATCTCAACGAGGCGGTCGCGGCAACGGTGGTATTCGGTCTGCGCAGTGCCGGGGAGATCGATGCCCTTGCTGCAATCGTCTACCAACTGCGTTGCGCCCGGGGGGAACAACTGAAAATCGTCATCAGAGAGACCCGGCGCTGTCTTCGCTCCTCTGACGAAGGTTACCTGCTGCGCGCGGGCTGCAATCTGCTGATTCCCCACACCTTGCGGGGGCACAATCTGCGCAGCATGATCAGCGCCGTACAGGGACAGGTTTTTCGTCGGCCACTCCCCCCCAGCATGGCCCAGCTTATGGAGAGCCGGCCGGATGCTCAGCACCAGGGCTATGCCGAGCCAAGCACCTTCTCACGTATTGCGCGGCGCGCCTTTGACAGCAGCCACTTCAGCGAGCTGCAACACCTGATTATCGAATTGGAACCACTCCCCGACCTCGGGCTTCAGCAAGCTCTGGGCCTGTGCCGCCTGAGACGGGGTGGCGACCTCCTCACTGTTGCCAACGGCCGTATTCTGCTGTTTTTCTACGCCTGCAATCCCGATGACGTGGATATCGCATTGCGTAACAGCATGGACTTACCGGTCAACGACATCTTTGCCCGGCGGCAACTCCATTACGATGCCGCCACGGTGGATGAATTGCTTATTCGCTTGGAGACCACAAAGCCGGAGATCGACAGCAACTACATGGAAACGCTGAACCACAGAATGGCCGCCGCCAGCCCACAGCAAAGTATGCCGCGAAGCAACATCCATTTTGCGCAGCGAATCACGCTGAACCGCGGACCGGAGCACTCGGCATGAATCTGGAAGACTTCCTGATTACGCTTGGCGGCGGCTTGCTGGCAGGTGCTCTGGCCGGCTACTTTTTTCGAGAGCTGTTAAGCCGCGGACAACACTGGCTGCTGAGCCGCCTCAAGCCGCGATCGCTGAAGCCCTACAAACCCCGTCGTGGCGCGTTACCGGCGCAGGAGTCCCAGTCAAAATGATGGAACGCACCCAAGCCACTGACATCAGTAACGTTAAGTTGCCGGAACTTGCTGCCTGGAATCTCTATTTTCTTGCCAAACTCGGCTTCCACTTTACCGGCAGACTGGATTTCCTGCCGCTGGAGAATCTGGCACTGGCGTTATTTCTTGTCCTGCCGATGTCTGCGCCACTACTCAGGATCGCCAAGCACAGCATTGGCATTGTTGCCGCTGTTTATCTCCTGCAACTTGAGAGCAATTTGCCCCCCATCTCTCGCCTGTTCGCACAACTGGATCAACTGCTGACATTCGATGCAGGCTATCTGTTCGAACTGACCCTGCGGCTGATTCCCCAGGACACTCTGCTGCCATTAGCGGTAGGGCTGGCGATCTACCTCTTTGTGAGTCGCTTCCTGCGGATAAGCTCCTTCGTACTGCTCACCCTGCTCGGGATTACGATCGCCAATATCACGCCCACCGAGGTCGATATTCCGCGCCCCGTTGCAGCGACCTCGCAGATGCCGAGGTCCGCCATCCCCGAATCGACCTCGCTGAGTGGCGATGCCTCACTCAACGCCTACCTGGAAAATTTCTTCAGCAAGGAACAGCAACGTCGCGTTGCCATTCCTGCAGTGGATCCCGAGCAAGCGGCCTTCGATATCATTTTTCTCAGTGTTTGTTCACTGGGTTGGGACGATCTGGAAGCGGTGAATCAACAACGCCATCCGCTGCTGCAGCGCTTCGATATGGTGTTCGAACAATTTAACTCTGCCACCTCCTACAGCGGCCCGGCCGTTCTGCGACTGAGCCACGCCAGCTGTGGCCAGCTTCCCCACAGTGACCTCTATCAGGAAAGCCCTGCCGAATGTCAGCTGTTTTCGCAGTTGTCGCAGCGCGGCTACGAGCATGCGCTGCTGATGAACCACGACGGGCGGTTCGACAGCTTTCTCGAGCGCACCCGCCGATACGGCCATATTCAGTCTGAACTTCTCCCTCACACCGGTGCGCCTCAAAGCCAGAAAGCCTTCAATGGCGACCCGATATACCGGGATCGGGATGTGCTGACCCAGTGGTGGCAACAGCGACAGCTTAGTGGCAACGAGCGGACCATGGCGCTGTACAACACCATCAGTTTGCACGATGGCAACCGGCTGCTGAGCGACAGCTCACTGCGCGATGAAGCCAGCTACCGTCGGCGCCTGAATATTCTGTTTGAGGATATCGGCGCCTTTATCGATCAGTTGGAAAAGAGCGGCCGCAACGTTGTTGTCGTGATGATTCCTGAGCACGGCGCCGCCCTGCGCGGTGACGCCATGCAAATTTCAGGTATGCGGGAAATCCCCAGTCCTGCTCTGACTCGCGTTCCCACTGCGGTGAAGTTAATCGGACCGGATACCCGACGCGAGGGCGACACGGTGTATACCGATAAGCCTGTCAGTTTCCTGGCCGTGGCCAGCATCCTCGCCCGAGTTTTTGATGAGCAGTTATTCTCACGAGCCAGTTTCGCCCCCGGCGATTGGCTGTCCGGCATGCCGGAAACCGAGCGAGTATCCCAGAATGAAGGCAGCACCGTCATACAGGTGAAAGGCCAAACCTATTTATCGCTGGATGAGAAAACCTGGAGCGAGTACTGAATCGGTACTCGCACGCTAACTGAATAACATCGCATTTCTTTCGCTGATTTGGCGGTTCAATGTCCAATAATCGTAGATCACGCCGAGCAGGAAAAAGCCGCCCGTAAACAGATAAATCACCCCCGTAACCCACTTGCCCATATAAAAACGGTGCAGGCCGAATACCCCTAAAAACGTCAGCAGTACCCAGGCGACCGTGTAACTCGTCGCTCCTGAGCGATAGCGAAAGTCCGCAGCGCGCTCCATCATCGGCATCAGGAACAGGTCGACAATCCAACCGATGAGGAACAGCCCAAGGGTAAAGAAATACAGGGTCCCACTGATGGGGCGCCCCAGATAAAAGCGGTGCGCCCCCATAAAGCCGAACAACCACAGCACGTAGGCAACCGCCAGACTGTGCGTGTCATCAACACGGGCGGGGCTGTTATGGGCGCTGGACATGATCAGGCTCCTCTTTCTCAGGGGGTTGCTAGCAATTGAAAAATGATGGATACCGCTGGATCGCCCGGCTGACTGGACGGCTCAACACAACGTTCAATCAACAGACCGGATTCACAGAATAGCTCGCTCCAGGCAGACAGTGGGCGAAAGAACCACGGTGCCGCTGATTTGAACTGCTTTTGCAGTGCGGGTTCCAGTCCCTGCCAACTTCCCGCCTGCCAGGCAGACTGATAGCGCTCGGGGCGACTGAATACCGGATGTAAGGTTTGCACCAGAACGCGCCCGCCGGGGGCGAGCCGTCCCACCAGCGCCGCCAGCAGCGATTGCAGCGACTCGCCTAATAACGAGAAGTTACAGACGATAACATCGTAATCTGGCGATGCGGGGCGACGAGCCAATGCCTCGTAGCTCACACACTCACATTGCGCGCCGCGACGCCGGGCTGCGTCGATCAGCTCCGGCACCACGTCCACGCCCTCGGCAGCAATGCCCTGCTCTGCCAGTGCTTGCAATAACCAGCCCTCACCACAACCAATATCCAACACGCGGCGAGGCCGCAGTCGGCAAATCGCATCAACAATGGCCTGATTGGTGATCGCTTCGCGGCTTTTGATCGCCCCGCTCGCCAAGGCCGCACACCAGGGTTCAGCGTTCTCTTGCCACGCCTCAATAATGGCCTGCTCAGAAAATTCCGACACGGCGCTCTCCTCCACAGTCATGCTCCAGTATACCGACGTAGCGGTTTGGCCGCTTGCTCAGTACCATAACAAGCTCAACCCTGCGATGAACGAGTCCATGCCTATCCTCACCTTCAAAGGCCAGACCTATAGCTGCGAGCCGGGCGAAACCGTGCTCGGCTGCCTGCTTCGCCACCAACAAGCCATTCCGCATGGCTGTCTGGCCGGGGTATGCCAGAGCTGTTGCCTGCAAAGTCACCAGGTCCCAACAGAGAGGCTTGTCGAAGCCCAACAAGGACTGAGTGAAGCGCAATGTCGCAACGGCGAGTTTCTCGCCTGTCAATTACCGGCAGACCATTCGCTGGAGGTCAGCCTGTCCGCTCAAAAGCCCTGGCACACAGCAACACTTGCTCGCTCAGAGCAACTCAGCGACACCGTCTGGCGGCTTGAGTTTGACAGCAGCCTGCGCTGGCAACCGGGACAATATTTCAGCCTGTCATTGAATGGCATCGACACGCGCTGCTACTCGGCAGCACTGCCCGCCAGCCAGGGCCCATTGGTTTTTCATATCCAGCGCCACCCTGAGGGCAGACTCAGTGACGCCCTTTGCCGATTGAGCGCAGGTGATACGCTGCAGCTTCAGGGGCCATTCGGCGACTTCCGGCTGCGCGAAGACAGCACACCGCGACGCCTGTTGCTGATCGGCAGCGGCACGGGCCTCGCACCGCTGCTGGCCATCGCCGGCGCAGCGACCGAGGACGATCAGTACGACAATATCGTGCTGCTGCGCTGCGCTCGCCGCATAACCGGCCTGTATGAGTCACCGGAGCTATCCAGGCTCATCAATAAAGGCATCCATATTGAAACGGCGCTGTGGGACGACAACGATAGCCTTGAATCCACCCTGCGAGCACTGGCACCACTGCGCGGCGACCATGTCTATCTCAGCGGCAGTGCGCGTTTTGTTCAGCAGTTTGAACGACGTTGCTTTATGCACGGCGCGTCGCGCGGCGAT
>NZ_CFHTQA010000035.1:0-36658 GCF_984394615.1 Spongiibacter sp.
AATGAAGTGATGCTATCACCTCTAATCAGGTGGCCAAATTGACTATGCCACTACAGTTTCGAGCCTCCTCCCAATATCAGGTGACGTCCTTAGCCGAGCTGCAACGTGGCACATTCTCCTCGCCCTCGTTAACGTCCGGCATTGACTCAGTGTTGTTCATCTCACCCAACCGAACAATTATCGCCAGCATTCAGCAGGAAGGTCGCCAACTGCGGCCAACCGCGGAACAGATCGATAACGCACTCAGGGATATTTCGACAGAACAACGTCCAAAAGCCGCGTTAATATGTAACGAGCAGTGCTTCAACAGCGCCTATGTGCCGGTCATCACCGACGAGGGCGAAGAGTTAATTATCAATCTCAATCGCTCCTCAACCCTGCTCTTGCAGGATTTTTTCAATCTGACAAACGCTGAGCTTCTACTCCTTCACCCGTCCAGGGAAAGTGACTTGGGCAGCCACGTGCTGATGGCCAGCCACCCGGATGCAAGCATCCGCATACTCAAATCCGCGCTGAACACCAAGCCAAGCTTGCTGACACCCGGCGAAACCTTTATCGGCGAAACCCCCGTTGGCTATTTCAGCCTGGCCGTCGACAATGTGGATACGCTGTCACCGAGCTTACTGTTTGGTGTTCTGGTCGACGAAAGTCATATTCCCGGCGAAGTTACCGAACACCTCCGTCAGGCGGTCATCACATCGTTGATCACTCTGGTGCTCGTTTCACTGGTCGTGTATTTCGTTCTCAAGCCTCCTCTCGACCGCCTCGCCGCCGTAACGCGAATACTGCCGCAGCTTCCCAATGAGCAGTTCGCTCTGGCCAGGCGCAGCCTGCAACGGGTTAGACGACGGGCGGGCTTCCGCGATGAAATCGACGATTTGATCAATACCACTGCCGCGGTTAACGATGCATTGGAGAAGCTCAGTCTGGATGTGCAAAGTCACCGCGAAGAACTGCAAGATAAGGTCCATGCGCTAACCGAGGCCAAACGCTTTAACGAACTGCTGCTGGACAATGCGCCCATCGTCGTCATTTTGCACGAAGCCGATGGCAGAATTCGCACCCTCAATGGTCAGGGGCGAGCACTGTGCGGTCTGGACAATGCGATACCGGCTGGCGCAAATATCAACTTATGGATACGCGACCCGGAACGGGGTATCACCCTGAGCCAAACGCTTGAAGACCTTATCCAGCAAAATACCACCAAGCTGCAGAACGAATTCCCGTTCCTCAGCTACAGCGGCGAACTGCGCCATTTTCTGTGGACACACAGCCGCGTCGATATTGATGACGAAAGTCTGCTGCTGTCGCTCGGGGTCGACATTACCGAAACGCGGAGAGCCGAAGAGAGCTTGCGGTGGCTCGGCGAGCATGACCGCGTCACCGGCCTGCTGAATCGCGCTACCTTTACCGAGCAGGCGGACCTGCATATCCAAAGCCTCGACAACGTCCATGACATCGATTTGATCATGGCAGATATCGATAATTTCTCTGAGTTTAATGATCGCTTCGGCTTTGAAAATGGCGACAAACTCCTGCGCGGATATGCCCAGCACATGGCTCAACATTTCGGCAGCAGCAGCTTGCTGGCAAGAACAGGCTCAGGCGAATTTTGCGCCCTGCGCGCCTCGTCATCGGGTGCGAAACTCGATGCCAAGCAGTTGGAGGGGCTTACAGCACTGAGCATCGACATCAACGGACAGCGGGAAACCGTCTCAATCACTGTAATTGTCGAACGCTACCGGCGTGAGAGCGGCAGCATCGACGACTTGCTTTCCGACAGTACGTCGGTAATGAACCTTATGAAAGCCAAGGCCAAAGGCCATGTTTATCTCGCTGAAGACGACGATGGCAAAAAACGTCGTGAAGAAAAATATCTTCTTAAACAGCAGTTGCTTCGCGCTTTCAGTAATAACCGTATTGTTTTGTTTTTCCAACCGATTGTAGACCTCAGCAGTGGCAAAATGACCCACTGCGAGTGCCTGATCAGGATGCTCGACAACGATGGCAACTTTATTCCACCGGCGAGCTTTCTGGATATCGCCAATGAATCGGGTTTAATGCCGCGACTGGATTATCTGGTTATCGAAAAAGCCATGCGTCAACAGGTGGTATGGCAACGGGCGGGCGTCAATACCCGGCTGAGTATCAATATTACGGCCCCCACTCTCGATCAGCCTGATTTCGCCCAACGCATCGCCGAGATTGTAAATCGCACAGGCGCTGACCCCAGAGCCTTGATATTCGAGCTGGTGGAAACCGACGCCCTGCAAGACATCGACAATGCCCGCCGCCTGCTCAAACAGTTGCAGGCACTCGGCGCCAGTATTGCACTGGACGACTTCGGTATCGGCTTCACCTCGTTTGAGTATGTTCGGGAACTGCCCGTGGACTACATCAAAATCGACAAGGCGTTTGTGCAGTTCGTCCACGAGCGGGAGAACGACCGGGTGCTCGTTCGCTCGATCGTCGAGATGAGCCACGGTCTTGGAAAACGTGTTATCGCGGAGGGCGTCGACAGCCGTCAGGCTCTGGAAGTGCTGCGGGCACTGGATGTCGATTACATTCAAGGCTATTACATCAGCCGCCCGGTGCCGATAAACGCCTTGAATCTCCATACCACCCTGCCCGATTAGCGCGCGGCGTATCAGGCATCGCTGCGCACCCGCGCTACCGCCCGCTTCCAACCGTGATAGCGTCGCTCGCGGTCGATATCCCCCATCTTGGGCGAGAAGCTGCACTCCTCCTGCCACAGCGCTGCGATATCGTCCAAGGAGTCAAACAACCCAAGCTGTAAGCCTGCCAGATACGCCGCTCCCAACGCGGTCGTCTCGGTAACCTGGGGGCGCTGGCAGTGGCAGCCCAAGGTGTCAGACAGGCGTTGCATCAACCAGTCATTCACCGACATGCCACCGTCGACACGCAGGTTCTGAATATTTGCGCCGTCGCCGGCCATCGCTTCCAGCAGATCTCGGGTTTGGTAGCACACCGACTCCAGCGTCGCTCGCGCAATGTGGGCAATCCCGGTGTCGCGGGTCAGCCCCAGAATCGCGCCGCGCGCCTCCGGGTCCCAGTATGGCGCCCCCAACCCGGTAAAGGCAGGCACCATAAACACGCCATTGGCACTGTCCACGCTCTCTGCCATCGCCTGGGTTTCGGCGGCCGAACCAATCAGTTTCAAACCATCGCGCAACCACTGCACGGCCGCGCCCGCCACAAAAATACTGCCTTCCAGCGCATAGCAAACTTCACCATTAAGCCGGTAAGCCACCGTTGTCAGCAGCCGATGTTTGGATTTCAGTGCACGCTTGCCGGTGTTCAACACCACAAAACAGCCGGTGCCATAGGTGCTCTTGACCATACCCGGTTCAAAGCAGGCCTGCCCGACCGTCGCCGCTTGCTGGTCGCCAATCATCGAGCAGATCGGCAGACGCGCGCCCAGCAGCGCCTCGTCGCTGTGACCGAAATCGTCAGCGCAATCTTTCACGTCTGGCAGCAGACTGGCGGGAATATCGAACATTTCGAGCAACTCTTCGTCCCAGCGCTGTTCGTGGATATTAAACAACAAGGTACGCGCGGCATTGCTCGCGTCGGTGGCATGCACTTTGCCGCCGGTCAGGCGCCACAACAAAAAGCTGTCGACCGTGCCGAATGCCAGCTCCCCGGCTTCCGCCCGGCGGCGTGCACCCGGCACATTATCGAGAATCCAGGCCAGTTTGCTGGCGGAGAAATACGGATCCAGCAGCAGGCCACTGCGACGGCTGGCCATTTTCTCCAGCCCCTGAGACTTCAATCGAGCTATCCAGTCCGCCGTGCGACGGTCCTGCCAGACAATCGCGGGATAGATCGCCTCGCCACTGCTGCGATCCCAAACCAGCGTGGTCTCACGCTGATTGGTAATACCGATACCGGCGATCTCTGACGCTTGCAGCCCCGCATCGGCAATCGCCGCCCGGCAACTTTCCAGCGTCGTCTGCCAGATTTCCTCCGGGTCGTGTTCTACCCAACCGTCCTTCGGATAGTGCTGCGTAAACTCCTGCTGTCCGACACCGCAGTGACGTCCGTGTCGATCGAAAACAATCGCGCGGGAACTGGTGGTTCCCTGATCGATGGCTAGCAGATATTGGCCCATCGGCGCCCTCTCCCCTGTACTTTTCGTTACAGGCAAGCGTACTCAGCAGGGCAGCGTGGCACAAGCACCGTCTAGGCGAGCATCCCGCCGTCGACACGAATTTCTTCGCCATTGATATGCCTACCGTCATCCGACGCCAGCATGGCGATGACCCCGGCCACGACGTCGGGCCCTTTGGCGCCAGACAGCGAGGTGATACGGCTCAGCAGGCTGAAATCGGCATCGTCGGGAAAGGCCAGGCCATCCACCATGCCCGTTTGAATATCGCCGGGACACACACAGTTTGCCCGCACCCCGCGCTTGGCATATTCCACGGCAATACTGCGAGTCAGCGCCAGCACACCGCCTTTGCTAGCACCGTAGGCCACCCCCCAGGGCAGACCTTTGAGCGACGCGGTCGACGCCGCATTAATCAGTGCCCCTTTACTTTCAATCAGCGAAGGCAGCGCGGCCTTGCACAGCATGAACGTGCCCGTGAGATTGACGTTGATGATCTGCTGCCACACATCCAGCGGAGTTTCGTGGGCATTGGCAAAGCGCAAGATGCCGGCCATATTGACCACAGCATCCAACTGCCCCCACTCCCGCACCTTGGCCACACTGCGCTCTGCGTCCCCCTCGCGGGAGAGATCAAACACCATAGCTTCGGCACTACCACCGGCCTCGGCAATCTCGGCAATCACTGCGTCAATCCCCTTGGCATTGATGTCGGCACACAGCACCCGACCGCCTTCTGCTGCAATCCGCTGCGCCGCTGCACGCCCAATCCCCGAGCCAGCGCCGGTGACCAATACATTTTTATTTTCGAATCGTTTCATGGTGTTCCTGTTTTATTGTTGTCGTGTACAAGGTTGACAGAAATAGCAGTGCTCGCTGCGCGGGGAAACACCCGTTTGTAGGAGGCGCAGGGTGCCGGGGGGAAGTGACCGAATATGTTAGTCCCGGTGACGTGTTTGGCCCTTGCCTTGCGACACGGCTGAGATAAGCTGGCCCGCAGAAAAAAACACCTGTTATAGCGGCGCCCAGCGCCCCACCACACTAGAAACTACAGGAGAGCGACGTGGCCGATCTGGACCAATTCCGCCTCGAAGTCCGCCAATGGCTGGAGGACAACTGCCCCGAGTCACAGCGTAAGCCGATTACCCGCGACGAGCAGGTTTGGGCCGGACGCAATAAATCCTTCCCCAGCGACGATGCCAGACTGTGGCTCGAGCGCATGGCCGACAAGGGCTGGACGGTGCCTGACTGGCCGACCGAATACGGTGGTGGCGGTCTTGACGAGCGTCAAACCAAAATCCTGCGCGAAGAAATGAAAGCGCTGGGCTGCCGCACGCCGCTCTACGACCTGGGTATCTGGATGCTTGGCCCCGCGCTGTTGGAGTTTGGCAACGAAGAACAGAAGCGCGAGCATATCCCCAAAATTGTTCGCGGCGACGCGCGCTGGTGTCAGGGTTACTCGGAACCCGGTGCGGGCTCCGACCTTGCCAGCCTGCAAACCCGGGCCGAGGACAAGGGCGACCACTTCCTGGTCAATGGCTCCAAAATCTGGACGACTAACGCCGATAAATCCGACTGGATCTTCTGTCTGGTGCGCACTGACCCCGACGCGAAAAAGCAGGAAGGAATCAGTTTCCTGCTGATCGACATGGACGATCCCGGTGTAACCACCACGCCCATCGAGCTGATCAGTGGCGAGTCGGAGTTTTGTCAGACCTTCTTCGACAATGTGAAAGTGCCGAAGAAGAACCTCGTCAGCGAGCTGAACCAGGGCTGGTCAGTGGCCAAGGCCCTGCTCAAGCACGAACGCAAACTGATGTCAGAAGTGGGCGGCGACACCCCTGCTCCCAGCTTCGGGCCGGTACAAGCCGCACTGGAGTACGTCGGTCTGGGTGACGACGGCAAGCTCAAAGACGCCGGATTGCGCGACCAACTGGTCCGTCACGAGATGGCCTTCCGCGCCCTGGGGCTCACCCACTTCCGTACGTTTGAAGAGCGCATGAGTGGTCAGGCCGACAGCAATGTGCCGCTGATCATGAAGTACGTCGGTACCGAAGAAACCAAGCGCAAAGACGAGCTGCTGGTTGCCCTGCTGGGGCATAAAGCCCTCGGCTGGGGCGGTGATGGCTTCAACGAAGACGAAGACCTCACCACCCGCGGCTGGCTGTTCTCCAAAGCCCTGTCGATTGCCGGCGGCACCTCGGAAGTCCAATTGAACATCATTGCCAAGCGTGTCCTTGGCCTGCCTCAGCAGTAAGAAAGGGAGACCGGAAATGGCACTGGTACTGAATGAAGAACAACGCCTGCTCAAGGATACCGCCAAGGATTTTCTGAGCGCGAACATGCCCGTCGAAGCCCTGCGCAAGCTGCGCGACAGCGACGATGAAATGGGCTACAGCCGCGAACACTGGCAGCAGATGTGTGAACTCGGTTGGGCAAGCATCGTCCTGCCCGAAGAATACGACGGCCTCGATTTCGGCTTTATGGGCCTTGGCGCCGTCATTGAAGAGAGCGGCCGTGTACTGGCGGCCTCGCCCCTGATGAGCACCGTGGTACTGGGCGCATCCATCCTGATGCTCGGCGCCAGCGACGAGCAGAAGGCGGCGCTGTTGCCGAAAATCGCCAGCGGTGAGCTGACACTGGCGCTGGCCATGGAAGAAGGCAATCACCATGCGCCGCTCGACACCGTTCTGCGCGCCGAAGCGACCGCCTCAGGCTATCGCCTCAGCGGCAGCAAGAGCCTTGTCACAGACGGCTACAGCGCTGAAAAATTGATTGTGCTGGCCCGCAGCAGCGGCAAGGCCGGCGAAGCGGAAGGTCTGAGCCTGTTTCTGGTGGACGGAAACGCCCAGGGGGTTTCACGACACCGCCGCCGCATGGCCGACAGTCGCGGTGCCGCCGCCATCGATTTCGACGTGGAGGTCAGCAGCGACGCGCTTATCGGTGAACTGGGCAAAGCCTGGCCTGTACTGGAACCGGCACTGGACCGCGGCCGTATCTGCCTGGCCGCTGAAATGCTGGGTGGCGCTCAAGAGTGCTTCCAGCGCACCGTGGAATACCTGAAAGAGCGCTCGCAGTTTGGCGTCAAAATCGGCTCCTTCCAAGCCCTGCAACACCGTGCATCACTGATGTACATCGAGCTGGAGCTGGCTAAATCGGTGGTGCTTGACGCCCTGTCAGCCATCGACGACAAGCGCCCGGACATGCCCCAGCTCGCCAGTCTGGCCAAGGCTCGTCTGAACGACGTGTTTGAGCTGGTCACCAGCGAGGCGGTACAGATGCACGGCGGCATTGGCGTGACGGATGAACTGGAAATCGGATTCTTCCTGAAACGCTCGCGCATGGCCAGTCATCTGCTGGGTAACAGCGGTTTCCACCGCGACCGCTACGCCAGCCTCTGCGGCTACTAAAACCGCCGCTAAGCAATACGGAAAACGGGCCAGACGGCCCGTTTTTTTATGTTCTGCGACCGCGCATTTCCATGCGTTGCAAAAACACCTTCATCAACGCATCGTACAAAGCATCCCCCAGCAGCTTGTCCTCAACGCCTGAATCCACACTGGGGTTGTCGTTGACTTCGATCACCACAACCCGGTCACCCTTCTGCTTGAGATCAACCCCGTAAAAACTTTTTCCAATCAGTGCACAGGCGCTCACCGCCGTATCCAGCACGGCCTTGGGCACCTCGTCCAGCGGCACTGCATCAAAGCCGCCAGACTGGCTGCGCTTGCCGTGGCGGTAAATTTGCCAATGCTTGCGCACCATGTAGTAACGACAGGCATACAGTGGCTTGCCATCGAGCACTCCAATACGCCAGTCGTAGTCGGTGTACATGAACTCCTGCGCCAGTAACAGCGCCGACTTGTCCAGCAGACGAGCGCTCTCCTCTCGCAATTCATCCACCGTATCGACCTTAACCACCCCCTTGGAAAATGCCCCATCCGGCACTTTCAATACCATGGGCAAGCCCAAGGTTGTCACCAGACGCTCCAGCTCGCCGTCACGATCACGCCGCAAGAACTCCGTCGCGGGCACCGGCAGACGATGGCTGCGCAACAGGTCAGCCAAGTAGATTTTATTGGTGCAACGCAGAATGGACTGGGAGTCGTCGATGACCACCAGCCCCTCCGCTTCCGCACGCTTGGCAAAGCGGTAAGTATGGTGATTGACCGATGTGGTCTCGCGAATAAACAGCGCGTCATATTCAGCCAGTCGGGGATAATCCCGCTTGCCAATCAGCTCAGCCGAAATGCCGTGTCGCTCTGCCGCACGAATAAACTTGCGCAGCGCCGTCTTGTCGCTGGGCGGCATCCCCTCTTCCGGATCAGCCAGAATCGCCAGGTCGTAGCGGAAGGTTTTGCGCGCTGGCGGCTTGCGCCACATTTTGCGACTGAAGCGCTCAAAGGTAGTCGCAAAGGCCTCCTGCTCGTCAGCGGATTTCAAGGCGCGCAGCGAGACCGCCTGCACCTTCTCCAGCCGCCAGCGCCGCCGAAACTCCAGAGTGATTTCAAACAGCGGGCAGGGAAAATGCGTGAACACCGAGCGACCGACATCGCGGTAGGCATCATCCAAGGTGTCGCCAAACCAACAGCGCAGCTTGTGCTGCTGTCCCTCTTCACCGGCGGGCAGCTCCCTCAGCACCGGATCGACCCCCTCCCACTGAATCGCTGACAGGGATTTGCGGCCGAGGTCGCTGAGGGTTTTCACCGACGGCAACACATTGTGTCCGCGTGCCTCTGCCAGGAGTGAGCAGTAGTAACCGCTGCCCAAATAGCGGTAAGAGCGACAGAGGTTGATCACCCTCACTCGCTCGCGTTGAGCGGGCAAGGCCAGATAGTCATCAAAGCTGATCACATCCTTGCTGGGGTAATACGGCGCCCAGTCGCGAACATCATCAACCACCACAAAAAAACGGGACATGCGGCAACTCTCCTGGCCCAACGGGCATCCCTGAGCGAGCGGGCAACAGGCCGCTCAATGGCGCGCATTCTGCGGCCAACTATTACCCTAAACAAGTGATCACTGCGGATTGTCGTCAGTAAATATTGCGCAGTATGATCCGCCCATATTTGCGGCGCCGCCGCTCTATCAGGTTGCCAGTATGAATGCGTCCATTACCCCGAGCCAAGCGGTGTGAATCCCGCCATTCGCGAAGCGGCTTTGAGCGACCTCAACGCCTTGCTGGCGCTGGAAACCGCATGCTTTGAGGGCGATCGACTATCCCGCCGCAGCTTACGGGCCTTTATCCACGACGGCGCTCATCACCTGCTTGTCTGGGAAGAAAACGCGGTACTGCGGGGCTATGCCTTGCTGCTGTTTCGACGCGGAACACTGCTCGCCCGCCTATACTCATTGGCCGTCCACCCCGATTGCCGTGGCAGAGGCATTGCCGGGCAATTGCTGGACGCCGCGGAAGACCATGCCCGGCAGCGTAACTGTATGTTTCTGCGGCTTGAGGTACGCGAAGATAACCGTGCCGCCATCGCGCTATACGAACAGCGCGGCTATCGCCGTTTTGACCGGGTGACCGACTATTACGAGGATGCTGCGGCTGCCCTGCGTATGGAAAAACGGCTTCGCGGCCACGCAAAAGAAGGCATGCAGCAGGCACCGGCCTACTACCGCCAAACCACCGAATTTACCTGTGGCCCCGCCTCGCTGATGATGGCCATGCATCAACTTGACCCCACTCAAGCCCTGAATCAACGTCAGGAATTACAGTTATGGCGTGAAGCCACCACCATTTTTATGGGGCGCGGCCATGGCGGCTGCTCGCCTCACGGGCTGGCGCTGGCAGCACTGCGCAGAGGCTTTGACACCACGCTGTATATCAACGACCTGACTCCGCCTTTTCTTGACAGTGTGCGCGGGGAAGACCGGCGAGAGCTGCTGGAGCGGGTGCACAGCGACTTTCTTGAGCAGTTGGCGACGTACCCGACCACTATTCAGCAGGCCATACTGGATCGCAGGCAGCTCGCTGAGCTATTGAGTCGTCATGAACACGTGGTAGCGCTGATCAGCACCTGGGCACTGGACCGACGTCGGCAGCCACACTGGGTTTACCTCAGTCGCAACAGCGCCAACACTGTTTTTATTAACGACCCCGACAGCAACACCGAGAACGGCCAGGCGCTGGACGACAGTGCCAGCGATTGGCAATCTGAAGCGGATTACCGCCATGTACCGATTTCGCTGGACCAGTTCAGCACCATGGCCAGTTACGGCAAGCGGCGCTTGCGCTGCCTGCTTGCCATCGATCGACGCCACGGATGAGGATGGGCGTGTCGCCCCCACAGACAGGATCTTTTATGGCTGTTACCGAGACCTACCGCGAAACACTGCGCCAACTGTCAGACGAATTGATTGCCATTCAAAAGCCGATACTGATTCTTGATGCCATCAAGTGGCCCCAGGCGGTCGAGCAGACGTTCTTTGCCAACAATGCCCAGCGCCTGCCGGATATAGACAGTGCGTTCTATCAGCAGAATAACCCGCTGAATTTCGAACCGGCAGTGTTGCAGCGCCAGCTGTCAGACTTTCAGCAGCGACTGCATAACCGTCTTGGCGAAGCGGATCCACTGGGCCATATTCTTTGGGAAACAGCCGAGCAGTATCAGCGTGTTACCGAACTGCTCGCCGCCCGTGGCACGCCAGCATTCCTCACCGCCAGCCGACAGCTCTACGGCTCAGCAAGCGACGCCCTGAATGGCGATACGACGCCTCTGATTGAGATGGGGCAGCGCTTCTGCGATATCTTTTCGCTGCCCGCCGCTCACCACCTCTCCGCCCCCTACCCCAAGAACATTCCCGCCGATGAAGCCGTCCGCCAGCTTCAGCAGCGACTGCTGCCCTTTTTCGATGGCAGCAACTTCAGCGTCAAAGAGTCTGATGGCATCGTGTCAGACGCCTCTGCCGGGGGCGACTGCATCAAGGTGAACACCCACGCCAATTTTTCCGAGCTGGAACTGCAGGTACTGGAAGTGCACGAAGGCTGGGTGCATGTGGGCACGACTCTCAACGGTCGATCACAACCCTGGGCGAGCTGGTTGAGTGTCGGGTCGCCACGCATTACCGCACTCCAGGAAGGACTGGCAGTGTTGATCGAAACACTGACCTTCAGTTCTTTCCCCGGTCGGGCACGCAAGATCAGCGACCGGGTGGTCGCCATCGATATGGCCGAGCGAGGCGCCGATTTCATCGAGGTCTACCGTCATTTTCTGGCACAGGGGCTGAGTGAACGCGAGTGCTACAAAATCGCTCAGCGGGTGTTCCGAGGTGGCATGGTGGCGGGCGGCAGTTGCTTCACCAAGGATCTGTCCTATGTGAAAGGGCTGGTGGAAACGGTGAACTTCATCCGCAGCGCCATTCTGGCCGACGCCCCGCAGCTATTGCCCCTGCTGTTTGTGGGCAAGGTGAGCCTGGATGACGTACCGGTACTGTATCGCTATATGCAGGAAGGTATTATCGAGCCACCGCGCTATCTGCCGCCCATGTTTCGCGACCTGAATGGCTTGTATGTGTGGTTTGGGTTTTCCAGCGGTCTGTCCAAGCTCGACCTGCAAAGTGTGCAGGCGCACTATCAATCGCTGTTTTCAACATGAGAAGCGTCCTCTGGCAAGACAAGCCAGAGGACAAACTGATCAGCCGTAGAAGCAGGCGTAGCTGCTGGTTTCGGGAATCTGAAGGTCAAAGGCACTATTGGCAGGCACGTTAAATTCTTCACCCGGACCAAATCGCTGCCAGTTATCACTACCGGGCAACAGGACATTCAGCTCGCCACTGATGACCAGCATGCGTTCGGCGGCATCGGTGCCGAACTGGTATTCACCGGCAGCCATCACTCCGACTGATACCGGCTGACCCTTAGACTCAAATCCCAGCGACTGCACATTGCCGTCGAAATACGTATTGTGTTTGATCACCATTGACCCTCTGTAAAGGCTAAAGGCGCGATCATACGCGCCCTCAGGTCTCGCCACCAGTGACAGCCACCGCTTTCTTGTCCGCGTTGCCGTAGTCCCGCCCGATGTATTGGTACATGGCCGGCACCACAAACAGTGTAAACAGCGTACCGATGCTCATCCCCGAGGCGATAATCATTCCCAGCGAGAAGCGCGACGAAGCACCGGGGCCGGTCGCGACCAGCAGCGGAAACATGGCGACAACCAATGCCGCGGTGGTCATCAGAATCGGCCGCAGGCGGATAGATGCCGCCTCCTCAATCGCCTCCCGCTTGCTCATTCCGTTCTCCAGCTGAAGACGGTTGGCGAAGTCGACGATCAGAATACCGTGTTTCGAGATCACACCAATCAGGGTAACCAGGCCGACCTGTGTATAAATATTCAGGGTCATACCGGGGAAGGCCGTCAGCTGCATCCCATTGGTCAAGGCAAAGATATTCAGGCAGAGCAGTGCCCCACACACCGACATCGGTACGGTGACCAGAATAATCAGCGGATCGCGGAAAGATTCGAACTGCGCCGCCAGCACCAGATAGATAATCAGCAGCGCAAAGGCGAAAGTAACCAGCAGAGCATTCCCCTCCTGCTTGAACTGTCGCGAACTCCCGGCATAGTCGAGTTGGAAATTACTGGGCATGACTTCCCGAGCAATATTTTCCAACACCGCCAGCGCATCGCCCTGACTCACATCCGGGCGGGGAACAGCGATAATTGTATTGGAGTTCAGCTGCTGGGCATGCGGGATTGACCGGGGCTTGGTCTCCTTTTTCAGCGTCGTCAGCGTGGAGATCGGCAGCAGCTCACCTTGCCCACCGCGGGTATAGAAGTTTTCCAGTTGCTCGGGGTTCAAACGCTCGTCGCGACTCACCTGAGCAATCACTTTATAAGAGCGCCCGAGGTAGGAGAAGCGATTGACCTCAGCGCCCGCCATCATCGCCGTCAGATCAGAGCTCAATGACTGCATGTCCACGCCCAGTAAGCCGGCCTTATCCCGATCGATAGCCAGGGTCGCCTCCGGGCGATCGAAGTTCAACTGCGACGCCACGTAAAAGAAGCGATTACTCGCCTCAGCGCGTTTAACCACTTCGTCCCCCACCTCGGCGAGCAACTCGGGTTCCGCCGTCGACTTGAGGACAAATTCAACCGGGTAACCTTGGCCGGGGGTCGGCAATGGCGGTGGCTGGAACGCCGCGAGGCGCAGTGGTGCGATACTCACCAGGCTCTGTCCCAGCTCGTTCGCGACATCGCCCATGGTCTTGTCACGCGCGTCCCAGGGAGTACCAATCAAGCCGATAAAGCCCATGCTGCTCTGGCCATTTTCGGCGATATTAAACGCGAAGGTGTGATCAACTTCAGGATGGTCGAGAATGGCCCGCTGGGTCGCCAGAAACGACTCGGTAAAATACTCCGGCGATGAATATCCATCCCCTTCTGCGATCACGCCCGCAAAGCCAAGGTCCTCGGCCGGTGCCAGCTCGCTGGTAGAGGTTGTGAAAAGAAAGAAGCAGGAAACGAGAACAATTAAGCCGAAAACGCCGATGACGTTGACTTGATCGAGTGCCACATGCAGGCGATCTTTGTAGCCTCGGCGCCAGAACTCAAACTTCTCATCGAGAAACACTTCAAGACGGCTGCTGCCCGTTGTCGAACGCAAAATCTTGGCGCACATCATCGGCGTCAAAGTCAGTGCGATCACCCCCGATATCAGCACGGCTCCGGCCAGGGTAAAGGCAAACTCCGTAAACAATTTGCCGGTAATCCCCGTCAGGAAGCCAATCGGCGCGTAGACCGCCACCAGCGTAATGGTCATGGCGATGACCGGACCGACCAGCTCGCGAGCCCCGACAAGCGCCGCCTGATTAGGCTCCATCCCCTCTTCAATATGCCGGTGGATATTCTCCAGTACGATAATGGCGTCATCGACCACCATCCCGATCGCCAGCACCATAGCGAGCAAGGTCAGCAAGTTGATGGAGAACCCCAATGAGTACATCAAAAACAGTGCGCCAACCAGAGATAACGGCACGGTAACAGCAGGAATGATGGAGCTGCGGGCAGAGCCGAGGAACAAGAAAATAACGACAACAACAATCAGTACCGCCTCTACCAGCGTGGTGCGAACATCGCTTATCGCCGCATTCACATATACAGTGCTGTCGTAAGACAAATTGGCCTCAATAGCCTCAGGCAGCGCCTTGACGATTCGAGGCCACATCTCGCGGACTTCGGCCGTCACTGCCAGCAGATTCGCATCTGGCCGTACGTTGATGCCCAGAAACAAGCCCGACTCCGCATCCCAATGCGCAACAGAGTCATAGCTTTCGTCACCGAACACCACATCGGCCACATCCCGGAGGCGGACAATTTGGGTCCCCTCACTGCGCAGCACCAAATCTTTGAAGGATTCAGCCGTATTCAAATCGGTATCTGCCGCCAAGCCGACTTTTACATATTGCCCCTTGGTCTCGCCCACTGCCGACAATACGTTCTGATTCCGTACCGCAGAAAAGGCTTCACCCGGCGTCATGTCGTGGGCAGCCAGCCGTTCCGGATCAAACCAGATACGCATGGCGTAATTGCGGCCACCCAACAAGGCGACGCTTTCGACACCGCCGAGAGAGGACAACTCCGGCTCAACCACGCGGATCACATAGTCGGTAATTTGTGCCTTGCTCAGCGTATTGGAATAGAATGACAGATACATCGCCGCATTCCCGCCTGCATCGGCCAGCTGAATAACCGGGTCCTCACTCCCCTCGGGCAGCTGACTGCGCAGCTTGTTTACCTTGGCGGAGATTTCGGTCAGCGCTTCGTTGGGGTCTTTATCAATACTCAAATTGACCGTGATATTGGCCAGGCTCTGAGCCGAGTTTGAGGTCAGAAAGTCGATGCCGTCCGCCGAGGCAATTTCCCGCTCCAATGGCGTGGTAATAAAACCTTCGACCAACTCCGGATCGGCGCCCGGATACACCACCGATACGGTAATCTGAGCGTTTTGAATTTCGGGATACTCGCGCACGGTCAGGTCCTGCGCCGCGCGAAGGCCGAGCAGGAAAATCACCAGGCTGACCACGATGGCCAGTACCGGGCGCTTAACGAAAATATCAGTAAAATGCATAGGGCCAGTCCTTGTCGTATTCGCGTCGTCTCAGAGACATCAGCCCTGCGGGGGCGTCGGCGCCAGCTTGGCTTGCGGTTTCAACGCGTTTTCGATCATTACCGGCTGACCACTGCGCAGCTTCAGCAGACCACTGCTGGCAACCTCGTCGCCCGCTTCCAGCCCGTCAATAATTTCAATGTAATCACCACGCGCCTCACCCAGTGTGACAAAGCGCTGGATCACTTCCAGATCGCCTTCCTTATTGCCCTCTTCCTGAGGACGGATGGCATACACAGAATCACCGTAAGAGGTGTACTGAATCGCCGTGCGAGGTAACACCAGGACATCGCGTGGTACATTCAAGTCGACGCTGACCTTGGCATACAAACCGGGTTTAAGCAGTTTTTCCGGATTACTCAAGCGTGCACGCAAATCAAAATTTCGGGTCGCCGGGTCGATTTTTGGCTCTACCGCAATAACCTCCCCGGTAAACTGACGGTTGCCCAAGGCATCCACCACAATCGTCACGGTATCGCCCGGCTGAACTTTGCCCAGCTGCTTTTCGGGCAGTGAGAAGTCCAGTTCAATGGGATCGAGCGCCTGCAGCGTCACGATGGCATCACCCGCGCGAAGGTATTGCCCAACAGAAACACGGCGGATACCCAGCTCACCGGCAAAGGGCGCCCGCAATGTTTTCAAATTCACACGCCCCTGCTGCGCGTCAGCCGCCGCCTTGGCCACTTCCGTTTCCGCAATTGCCGTATCGTATTCAGACTTGGAAATCGTACCGCGCTTGAACAAGGCCGCCCGACGTTCTACTTCAATCTCGGCGAGCTTGGCCTGGGCTTTTAAACGCGCCAATTCACTGCGCTCGGCGACAGACTCGAGGCTGAGAAGCTGATCGCCCTCACTGACCGTTTGTCCCGACTCAAAATCAATCGAGGTGACCGTCCCGTCCATCTCCGCCGTCAGATCGGCCCCGCGCACCGCCACCAGACTGCCCACCGCGTTGAGAGTCGATGCCCATTGCTGCGCTTCCACTTCGCTGCTGGACACACTGACCGCGGGTGTCGGCATATTATCGATAAACTCGTTCATCATGCTGTTGCCGAACCACTTCATGCCGAACACACCGCCAAACACCACGCCGCAGAGCAGCAGCATAATAAGCATCCGCTTTGTCATTGTTCTTCCTTTCATCTCTGTTTGAGCAGGTACACCCGACGCGGTATAGCGCAAAAGTGCGTGACGTCAGCGCGGCGTAGGCCATCTGGTAAAAATGCACGCGCGAGCAACGGAGCAGCTTATCAGGATGGCTACCCGAAGTGGATTAATAATTTTACAGGTTACAGCCTATAAACCCTTATTTTTGAAGGGCTTATAAACTGTTATACCACTGGCGTAAACACCGCCGGCAGTTCGGGGGCCGGTGCAGGAAGGTCCTGACGAAGCCCTACCGTTGCGACTCTGGAGAAGGGACCGCGCTCCAACAGCCCCGGATTACCCCGGCGGTTGTCGAACTGGCGAATCAATGTCTGCTCATCACTTCGCACCGGCGCAGGCACCTCCCACAACTCCATCACATGACGATCATCAGTCAGGTGCGTCAGGCCGTAGCCGTAAGTGCGCCAATTAAAGTAGCGAAGATTATTGTTCGCCAGTGGCGCAACCCCTTCCAGCACACGGACGGCCGTTTCACCCAAGGGAAGATAGCGCTGACGAAAGGTCTCGTAGTCGTCGTGCACCGGACCACCCTCCGCCGCTTCATAGAGAGCACCAGCCACCACTTCTCCCCCGCCGGGCCGCCCCATCGACGACGGGACCAATTCCACACCCACGGTTTGCAACGTCCCCGCCGGGCCATTGTCGGCAATAGCAGGCACATAACTGGGTAAGGACGGATCTTCAATCAGATCGTGGGCAAACCAGCCATGGCTGTCGCCGGAAAAGACGATATTGTCGACAATACCCTGCTCGCGCAGAAAGCCATAGAACTCTCGGCGTGAAGCAATATAGCCTCCCCAGCCATTGGTATAGAGCTCCGGGCCGGTAGCTTCTGAGCCAAACAAGGTCTCCAGAAACGGGATACTCTCAGTGGTGCCGAGCTGCGACATATTGATCTGGTTAACAATGATGCGGAATCGCGCCTGCCGCGTATTCGCCGATGCCAACAATAGCTGCTTCAACCATTCGGTCTGACGATCGCCCAGCAGCTTACCCATTTCCGAAGCGGCACTGTCGTCACGGAAGCGTCGGATATCAATCAATACCACATCAGCCAAATCGCCATAGGGGAGATAGCGGTAATCCAGTAAAGCCTGCTCTCCAGCAGGGGCCGCTACCTGCTCGTTGGCCGCAGGCGGCGGGCCAAACTCCCCCGAACCATCGGGCAGCGGCGGTCGTGAGGGCGTCCACAGCCAGAACACTTCCGCGGCGTCGCTTTGGCTGAACAGTACCCCCGTCTCGGGATCTTCCTGATCATCAAAGTCGTGCTGATCCGGCATGATGGCAAAGGCTACGCTCTGGTGTGCGCGCAGCAGATCGGGGTCGCTGTAATACAGCGCGTAGCGCCGGCAGCACTCGTCGCGGTTATGCCAATGGCGAAAATCGACGTAGTCCAAATCAAAGCGGTCATTGCGCGCACGATACCAGCCCTTGCTGTCGACAAACTCGTAGACGTAATCTCCGGCGTGACAGAACAGGTCGAGATCGTTGCGCTCCGCAATGCGCGCGTAGGGATGAAAATCCATGTTCCAGTACGATGAACAGGACGCGTGGGCGATACGCAGATCGTCAACACGGTCACCGGCTTTCGGCGCGGTGCGGGTCCGGCCGATCGGCGAGCTGCGGCCCAGCGCGGCGAATGCATAATAGTAAGTCGTCGCCGATGCCAGTCCGGCCGCATCAATTTTCACCGTCCAGTCGCGCTGCCGATCGGTCACGACTTCCCCACTGCCGACGATCTGCTGAAAGTCCGGGTCCGTTGCGATAGCCCAATACACACTGACTTCCCGCAAGCCCTGCGGCGCCTCGACCCGCCATCCCCGCTCATCGGGAACCGTAATGCGCGTCCATAGGATCACCCGGTCAGCCAATGGGTCACCCGACGCGACACCGTGGCCAAACGGCAAAAGCGCCTCTACGGCAGGATAGTCCCAACTGTCTGGCACCGTGAAATCAACATTGAGGTCAGGCTCTCCCGGCTCGGGCACCTCACCGCCGCCATCACTGTTATCACTGCCGCCATCGACCGTTTTGGGATTAAGTGTTGTATCACTCCCGCAAGCGGTCAGTGCGGCGGAAGACATAATCAATTGAAGTAGTTCGCGGCGAGACAACATAGGCAACCTCATTACGCCAACCGGCGCTGCCAGAAACAGGATATGGCTGTGCAGGACGCACAAATGAAGCTGGGAGCCTAGCGAGTGACAATGACACACTCATGACAATACTGAGCAATGCCACAAATAAAAAAAGCCCTGATCTTTCGATCAGGGCTTTTCAAATATGGCGGAGAAGGAGGGATTCGAACCCTCGATGAAGCTATTAACCCCATACTCCCTTAGCAGGGGAGCGCCTTCAGCCACTCGGCCACCTCTCCGGGATGTTCCAGCATAATGCTGGCGGTTTTGCTGCTAAGGCCTTGTTTTCAAAAGCGTGTTAGCAACGAAACGCGCGGCATAATACCATACTCAGCGAAGAATCAAAGGCCTTGACGGCAATTTCCGCTATTCTTTGTTACCGTCTTTTTCACCTTGAATGCGATCGTAGATTTCCTCGCGGTGAACCGCGACGTGTTTGGGGGCATTGACACCCAATCGCACTTGATTTCCTTTTACACCCAGTACTGTCACGGTGACTTCGTCACCAACCATGAGCGTCTCACCAATACGACGAGTCAGTATTAACATGTAGGTTTCTCCTTTCCAGAGTCCGTGTCCATACCCCGTGGCGTATCCCTATGCAACGCAGCAATCGTCTCTGTTTTTACGTTGAAGGCTCTTTATCCAGATCAAAAGCTGCGTGAAGAGCCCTCACCGCCAGCTCAAGATATTTTTCGTCAACAACCACAGAGATCTTGATCTCCGAGGTGGTGATCAACTGAATGTTGATCGACTCTTCTGCCAGGGTCTTGAACATCTTGCTAGCAATGCCCGCATGCGAACGCATACCAACACCGACCAGGGATACTTTGGCAATCTTGTTGTCTGTTTTGACCTCGCGAGCGCCGGTTTTCTGCACCAGTTCCCGAACAATCGCTTCAGCCTTAGCCAGGTCATTACGGCTTACCGTAAATGTCAGATCTGTAGTGTTGTCTTCGGCAACGTTCTGAACGATGACGTCGACCTCAATATTGGCATCGCTGACCGGGCCCAATATCTGATACGCAAGTCCCGGAGTATCGGGCACGCCTAAAACTGTAATTTTTGCCTCATCGCGAGTAAACGCGATACCCGAAATCGCCGGGTTTTCCATATCTGAATCTTCCTCAAGACTGATCAAGGTGCCTGGGCCTTCTTCGAAGGCGTGCAGCACACGCAGCGGTACACTGTATTTTCCAGCGAATTCCACCGCGCGAATCTGTAATACCTTTGAACCCAGACTGGCCATTTCCAGCATTTCTTCAAAGGTAATACGCTTCAGGCGGCGCGCATCACCAACCACCCGCGGATCGGTGGTATAAACACCGTCAACGTCGGTATAAATCTGGCACTCATCGGCCTTCAGCGCAGCAGCCAGCGCCACGCCCGTGGTATCAGAACCGCCACGCCCCAGCGTGGTGATATTGCCGTCCTGATCCACGCCCTGGAAACCGGCAACAACAACGACATGTCCTGCAGCCAGATCAGCGCGGATACGTTTATCGTCAATTTCCTTGATCCGGGCTTTCGTGTGCGCCTCATCAGTCAGGATTCGCACCTGACTTCCAGTATAGGAGCGAGCACCAACGCCAAGGTCGTGAAGAGCCATGCACAGCAGGGAGATAGTCACCTGCTCACCGGTGGCAACCAGTACATCCATTTCACGGGGCGTCGGCTGGTCCTGCATGGCCTTGGCCATGTCGATCAAGCGGTTGGTTTCACCACTCATTGCCGACACCACAACGACCACGTCGTGCCCGTTTGCTTTGAATCCCGCGACCTTTTCGGCCACTGCTTTTATACGTTCAATGGTACCGACCGAGGTGCCACCGAACTTTTGAACAATCAGACTCATCTTTTCTTTCTGCAAATGACCGCCCCGTGCGGAGGGCGCCCATTAAACAACAACTCCAGAATAAAGGAAACGGCTTCTCAGCCCCTATACGTGGTTCACGTATTCCTTGGCTACTGCCAATGCCTGAGGAATCCCAGCGGGGTCGGTGCCACCGCCCTGCGCCATGTCCGGACGACCGCCACCTTTCCCGCCAACGGCCGCCGCCGCCTGCTTCATGATCTCACCCGCCTTGAAGCGCGATGTGAGGTCTTTGGTCACACCGGCCACCAGTGCGACCTTGTCGCCCTCGGCACTGGCCAGCAGCAGAACACCGCTACCGAGTTTGTTTTTGAGTTGATCCATGCTGTCGCGCAGGGCCTTGGCATCGGCGCCTTCGATCTGCACCGCCAATACTTTTACACCGTTGATCTCTTCGACTTCACTCATGAGATCACGGCTGCCTGCCGTCGCCAGCTTGGCTTTCAGACGCTCCAACTCTTTCTGCTGCTCGCGATTGGCGGCCAGTAGCTGAGACAGCTTGCTGTCAAAGTTTTCCGGACTGCTCTTCAGCGCGGAGTAGGCAGATTGAAGGCGGCGGCGATCCGCATTGGCTTCCGCCAGTGCGCCCTCCCCGGTCACCGCTTCGATACGGCGCACACCAGCGGCAATACCGGACTCCGCCACAATGCGCATCAGGCCGATATCTCCGGTGCGCTCAACGTGGGTACCGCCGCAAAGTTCAACCGAGAAATCCCCACCCATGCTCAGCACACGAACGCTGTCGCCGTATTTCTCGCCAAACAGCATCATGGCACCGCGCTCGCGGGCGGTGTCGATATCCGTTTCCAGCGTCTCAACGGCCGTATTGCGGCGAATTTCCGCATTAACCATATCTTCAATGGCCGCGAGTTCTTCCGGCTTCACCGCTTCGCCATGAGCAAAGTCAAAACGCAAACGCTCGGCAGTAACCAGCGAGCCTTTCTGACTGACGTGATCGCCCAGTACCTGACGCAGCGCCGCATGCAGCAAGTGCGTGGCGGAGTGATTCAGTGCCGTCGCCTGACGGATCGATGCGTCCACCAGCGCCTGTACGGCTGAGCCTTCGGACACCTGCCCCTCGGCAACGATACCGAGGTGCACAAAATGGGCACCGGCTTTCTGGGTATCGCGAACTTCCACCCGCAGGCCATCAGCCGAGATCACACCGCTGTCCCCCGCCTGCCCACCGGACTCGGCGTAGAACGGCGTGCGATCCAGCACCAGCATAATTTCCTCGCCCTGCGAGGCACTGGCAACACGCTTGCCATCCTTGAGAATGGCAAGCACAGTCGCATCGCTCACCAGGCCGCTGTAACCCAGAAACGCTGTCTGCCCGTCGAGATCGAGTTCGATATCGGCATCCATTTTAAAATTGGAGGCAGAGCGGGCGCGCTCGCGTTGGGCGTCCATCGCCGCTTCAAAGCCATCCATATCCAGCGTCAGGTTCTGCTCACGGGCGATATCCGCAGTGAGGTCAACCGGGAACCCATAGGTGTCATAGAGGCGGAAGACCGTTTCACCGGGAATCTGGCTGCCCTCGAGCCCCTCCAGATCCGCTTCGAGAATACGCATGCCTTGATCCAGCGTTTTGGCAAACTGCTCTTCTTCCGCCAGCAGCGCCTTCTCAACCTGCGACTGACGCTCACGCAGCTCAGGGTAAGCCTCGCCCATTTCCGCGGCCAGAGCGTCGACCAGTTTGTAGAAGAACGGGCCTTCTGCCCCCAACTTATTGCCGTGGCGCGCCGCGCGGCGAATGATACGGCGCAGCACGTAACCGCGCCCCTCATTGGAGGGCAACACACCATCGCAAATGAGGAATGCGCAGGAGCGGATATGGTCTGCAATCACCCGCAGTGACGCATGCTCCAGATCGCTTGCGCCAACCACCTTCGCCGTTGCCGCAATCAGATTGGCAAACAGGTCAATTTCGTAGTTGCTGTGCACACCCTGCATCACCGCAGAGATGCGCTCCAGGCCCATGCCGGTGTCCACCGAGGGCGCGGGCAGCGGGTTCATCGTGCCATCGGCATCGCGGTTGAACTGCATGAAGACGTTGTTCCAGATTTCGATGTAGCGGTCACCGTCTTCGTCGGGGCTACCCGGAGGGCCGCCAGCTACGTCTTCGCCGTGGTCATAGAAAATTTCGGTGCAAGGTCCGCAGGGGCCGGTGTCGCCCATCGACCAGAAGTTGTCCGACGCGTATTTCGCCCCCTTATTGTCACCGATGCGCACCATGCGCTCGGCGGGCACGCCCACTTCTTCATTCCAGATTTTGTAGGCCTCATCGTCGTCGGCATACACCGTCACCCACAGCCGCTCGCTGTCGATGTTCATCCAGTCTTTCGAGGTCAGAAATTCCCAGGCAAATTGAATTGCATCACGCTTGAAATAATCGCCAAAGCTGAAGTTACCCAGCATTTCAAAGAACGTATGGTGACGAGCGGTGTAGCCAACGTTCTCCAGATCGTTGTGCTTACCGCCGGCCCGCACGCAGCGCTGGCTGCTGACCGCTCGGCTGTAGTTGCGCTTGTCGCGACCAAGAAACACGTCCTTGAACTGCACCATGCCCGCATTGGTAAAAAGCAGCGTCGGGTCATTGCCGGGCACCAGCGAACTGCTGGCAACAGGGGTGTGCCCTTTGCTTTCGAAATAGCGGATAAAGGCATCGCGAATGGCAGCGCTTTTCATTAAAACGGTCTCACTCCGGAGTTCTGATTAAACGAGAAACGCCGGACGAAAACGTCCGGCGAAAGAGGAAAAGTATAGCGAAATCACCGAGGTTTGTATGCTACCGAAACCCCGGTGCAGGGATGTTCAGCCGAGTTTTTCGTCTGCACTCAAGGTTCGCGCTTCGGATTCCAGCATCACCGGAATACCATCGCGAACCGGATAGGCCAAACCGCTGGCTTTACACACCAGCTCATTGCGCTCTGCATCGTATTCCACCGGCGCTTTGCTGACGGGACAAACGAGGATTTCCAACAGTTTTTTATCAATCATTACATGCACTCAAATTCATTGTTCAGCGCCGCAGCAGACTATTACTGCGACATCTCGGGCATTTCACCGACCAGCAACTGCGGATCCAGACGCTGGCCAAACCAGTTCAGTCGCCAGTCGAGATGCGGCCCCGTTGCGCGGCCGGTGGCGCCGACTTCGGCAATCGCCTGTCCCTGCGCAATTTCGTCGCCCTCGTTCACCAGCACTTTGCTGAGGTGAATGAAGGTCGAGGAAATCCCCTGGCCGTGATCAATAATCAGCGTCCCGCCGGAATAAAACATCTCGTCGTGAACCAGCGTCACCAGACCACTCATCGGCGCGGTGACCACGGTGCCGGTTGGTCTGGCCACATCCACACCGTAGTGGGGCCGGCCGGGCGTGCCATTATAGACACGCTGACTGCCGAAAACACCCGTTACCGGCCCACTCAGCGGCCATACGAAGTCACCAGTAAAATCCTGACGGGGCTCATAGTGCTGACGCGCCTTGCGCACCAGCGCGGCCTCGCGGCGAATACGCTCCAACACATCCGCCGGTGGTGTCACGGTTTTCTGGGGAACGCCATTGACACGCTGAATCGCGTATTCACGCTGCTCGATAGACAGCATTTGCGTCTGACAGGCATCACCCCGGCAGATTTTCAGTGGCACAGACGCCGGCGCATCGCGGTCAAAGCCCGCCGCGAACACCCCGTTATCGGCGACAGCCACCGTGTATTTACCGAGTTCCACACGGCTACCCGGCTCAACCTTCCCCCAGATCATTCCGCCCTGAATCAATGAGCCATTCAGCTCTACCGCCTGAGCCGATACCGACAACACCACTACCGCCAGCGTGATAAAACCTCGCATCTTTCACTCCCTTCTCGCGGGGCTGCAAATCGTTGCCCCCTATTCATCGCCGATACCATATCGCGATATGATCCGCCGTTCAGCTATTTCGTCCTGAGGATTGTTGCACCCATGAGCCGCTACCGCCCTCCCCGCGCCCGAGGGTCTCGCTATATTACGCCCGAAGGCGAGCGTGCGCTGCGAGAAGAACTCAGGCAACTCTGGAAGGTCGAACGCCCCCAGGTGACCGCAGCGGTGCACGAAGCGGCCAAGAATGGCGACCGCTCTGAAAACGGCGATTATATCTACGGCAAGAAACGCCTGCGGGAAATCGACAGCCGGGTGCGCTTTCTCGGCAAACGCCTGGACGAACTGAAGGTGGTCGACACCCTCCCCAGCGACCGTGACAAGATTTTCTTCGGCGCCTGGGTCACACTGGAAGACGACGACGGCGAAGAGACCTGCTACCGGATTGTCGGTCCCGACGAATTTGACCTGGCCAGCGGCAAGCTGTCGATGGACGCCCCACTGGCTCGTGCCATGCTGGGAAAACGGCTGGATGACGAAGTGCTTGTTAGCACGCCCACCGGCGAAAAATGCTACTACGTCTGCGCGATTCACTACGGCGATAAGCCGGACACCAACACATAAGGAGAACGGGCTATGTTGCTGCTATCACTGTTCTGGGCCTGGCTGAGCTGGAATGCTTACCACCCCTGGAAAGGCAAGCCGGAGATGATGGGGATTATCAGCTTTATCTTCGGGATGCTGGCGGGTGAGCTGGGGCTGCACATCATTGCTATCAACGTCGTTCTGACGCTGGGTATTGTCACCTTCGGCGAGTTGGAGGGCTTGGCTGACAGCCTCGGCCTGCTGATTGCCATGCTGAGTTGGCTGGCGTTGGCGCGCTTTTATTTCCAGTCAGCCAATGCAGAGCCGGTAATGCGTGGCGCTATCTGTGAAGCGCTGGACAGCGAAACCTACCCCGACACCCCGGACGAGGTCCTGCATTACACGCCGGACTTCGAACGCCTGCGTAATCCGGTGGCCTTCAAACACCCGCGCCTGAAACTTCATCGCAATGTTCCCTACTGCAAGGTCGACGGCCGAGATTTACACCTGGACATCTACCAGCGCCGCGACTGCCCGAAAAACGCGCCGGTGCTGTTGCAGATTCACGGCGGCGCCTGGATGCAGAATCTCGGCAGCAAGGAGCAACAGGGCCTGCCGCTGATGACGCAACTGGCGCTGAACGGCTGGATCTGTGTTGCCGTCCAATACCGCCTCAGCCCGGGCGCCACCTTCCCCGACCACATTATCGACTGCAAGCGCGCCCTGCTGTGGGTGAAAGATCATATTGCCGACTACGGTGGCGATCCCGACTTTATCGTTGCCACCGGTGGCTCGGCAGGCGGGCACCTGAGCAGTCTGCTGGCCCTCAGCGCCAATGCGGACTGTTTTCAGCCCGGCTTTGAGCACCGCGACACGCGGGTGCAGGGCTGTATTCCCTTCTATGGGGTTTACGACTTCCTGAACAGCAAGCATCAGCGCCACAACGAAGGTCTGGAACAATGGCTGGCTGAACGCGTCGTCAAGAAAACGCGCAGTGAAGATCCGGAACTCTGGGAGCGCGCGTCACCGGTGTCATGGGTGAATGACGATGCACCGCCGTTCCTGATTATTCATGGCGACGCCGACACGCTGGTGCCCGTCAAGGAATCCCGAGAGCTTTACCACATGCTGAAGGCCGTCTCGAAACAAGGCGTCGGCTATGCGGAACTGCCCGGCGCTCAGCACGCTTTTGAGCTGGTGATTTCACTGCGCAGCCAACTGGTCGTCAACGCACTCTGTGACTACTGCTACGTGCTTCACCAGCAGTACCTGGGCGAAAACGTCAGCCTGACTAGCGACAACAGCAACACAAGCAGCAGTGATAGTGATAGCGACAACGAAGAAGGCGAACCCAGCCCGGCATAACGCCGGGCTACGTCGATTAGAAGGGATTCCAGGAAGCTTCCTTGGTGAATTGCAGGTAGCCCACATTGGCGCCGGTTCGCAGGCCCACCCCGGTACGAATCGGCGCGACGACCGTGTCGCCACTGCGCAGATAGTTCACGCCTACCCCGGCAGCGTAATACACACTGCCTTCAACGCCGGGGAAGCGCTGATACAGGGTTTCGGCGTCGTCCAGATTGTAGATCAGCGTAAAAACTTTCGAGGCGTTGCCACCCATATCAAAGCCCACTGACGGCCCCTGCCAGAAAATTGCCCGCGTCTCACCGTCGAGCATTTGCAGCTCACCCCGCCCGTAGCGCAAACCCACCACAATGGCCGCCGACACTTCCTCGCCCACCACGATGGCATTGGGCTCGCCCTGTTCCTCAAAGACTTTCTCTATAGCGCTCGCCAAGCCCTTGCTCGTTTCGCCGAAGAAAGCCCCTGCTTTTTCCATGACCTGCTCTTTGCTGAACCCCTCGTTCTTGTCTTCGGCGCCCTCTTCGGCGGTCGCCGAAAGCGGCAGCAATGTCACCAGCAATACCCAAATTCCCAGCCATTGGCGATACGGCATAATCTGTTCTCCTCTAATTTCCCCGGCACCTGTTTGTCTGTCCTGACACACTACGTTTAGTAGTAGTCGTGACCGCCGACTTGCGCCAGTGTTCAATCAGGACAGCTTTTCATTGCGGCAATCACTGACTGCAGATCGCCGCGATGCCGATCAAGCAAAAGCCGCAATTTAAGCAGTGCCGCTACGCTCAAGGCATCGGTGATCTCCCCACACATCGCCATCTCCACCGCTTCACCCAGCGGCAGACGACGCACTTGCAAATCCTCGGTCTCTTCCGGCGCAGTCTCTCCCGGCGTCAGCTCCAATGCCAGAAATACATCGGCGACTTCATCGGTGCAGGAATTGCTGGTGTGCAGCTGAGCGTAGTGATACAGCGCCGCGCAGCGCAGGCCGGTTTCCTCTGCCAATTCACGCCTGGCGGTATCCGCAGGGGATGTGCCCAGTGGCGCGCCGCCCTCGGGAATTTCCCAGCTATAGCTATCCAGCGGATAGCGATGCTGGCCCACCAAATAGGTATAGCCGTCGTCATCCAGCGGCACCACGCCAACTGCCGTATTTTTAAAGCAGACTTTGCCGTAAATACCCTCGGTCTTGCCCGGCGTGGTCACACTGTGGTGCTCCAGTCGCAGCCAGGGGTTTTCGTACACCGTGTCACGGCTATGCTGAAGCCAGGGGCCAATCGATTTAGTCATCAGGAGAAATCTCGGTAACGGGAAGGTAGGGATCAAGTGTCCCGCACAGGCGCGACTGCAAAGCGGGCACGATCTCGTCATCAAACCAGGCATTATGACGAAACCAGCGAATATTGCGTGGCGAGGGATGCGGCAGGCACAGAAAATCGCCGTCCAATGGCTGATTCCGCACCCGATCAGTCAGCGAAAGCGGCTTTCCGCCTTTTTTGACATCCGGCAGATAATAGCGCTGGGCGTACTGCCCAATCAGCAGGGTGAGCGCGATGTTCGGCATATGCTCACGCAAACGCTGATGCCAAGTGGGCGCACACTCTGGTCGGGGCGGCAAATCACCACTGCGCCCTTTACCGGGGTAGCAAAAGCCCATCGGCATAATGCCAAGCTGAGGATCGTGGTAAAAACGCTGCCGGTCCATCTGCAGCCAACCGCGAAGGCGGTCACCCGAGGGGTCATCCCAGGGTTTGCCGGACGCATGCACGCGCGTACCCGGCGCTTGCCCGATAATCAGCAATCGGGCGTCAGCACTGAGTTGAACAACGGGGCGAGGCCCCAGTGGCAGATGCGCTTCGCAAAGGCGGCAATGCCGCACCTCGCTCAGCAATTCAGAAAATGCGTCCATGGCCGCATTCTGCGTTGGCGCGAGGTTGGGAGCAAGCCAACACCCGCGCCGCTATCAGAACGCAATGCCCAGTGATTGAATGGTTTCAACCGAGAGACGCCCGGTTGCCAGTCCCTGCTTTTGTTGGAAGGCATGAATGGCCGCCTCGGTGCGCTTGCCGAGAATACCGTCAGCATAGCCCGCGTCGAAGCCGCGCTCGTTAAGCTGTTTTTGTACCTGGCGAAGCAGTTTGTCGTCGTCCAGGTCACGCTTGCAGGGAATTTGCCGCCAGACCAGCTCCTCGTCGGCAATTTTTTCGCGATAGCTGTATTCCTCGTACTCGGCGGGTACCGGCACACGAATCAGCTTGGCGGGCTCCACCACCTTCTGCACCTTCACGGTTTTGTACACTGCGGGTACTTTGACTTCCACGGTGTGTTCCGGTTGATCGACAACGCGCTTGCGCACGGTTTCGAACACGGCGGGCTCATGAATGGTGCGGTATTCCGGAGGCGACACCAATACCTGCCGTTCGACTGTGCGGTATTTTGCGGGGATTTCTACCTGATGGAGAATCTCGCCAGTTTCCTCATCGATCTTTTCCAGCTCACCGCGACCCGGACGCCATACCCACTCTGCCGGTTTCACCAGAATTTTTTCTTCGCGGCTCTCATACTCGGCAGGGCGCACCAGCTCCTGACGTTGCTTGGCGGGGAGCACTTCGGTGCGTTCCTCTACCCACTTATAGGTCGCGGGCACCAGCTCCAGCTTGGTATAGGCCTCGCTGACAACCACTTGCTCTTCCTGCCACTCCGTTCGCGCAGGCTGCATTTCCAGACGCTCGGTGGCCTCTTTAACAATACGACTGGCCCGGCGGTCGATATATTTCGGCGGCGTCAGCATACGCGCATAGCACGCGCCCGTCTGAGCGTTCGGCGGCATGGCAGGCAGACCGCCATCCTGTTCACTGCGCGCCTTTAACTTTTCTATCTGAATCAATGCATCGGCCAGGGCGGTTTCCAGCGATGCCATGCGCTCGCCATCGGGCACCGTTTCCGGCGCAACCTGTCCAGACGACTGAACAGGGGTCAACGAGCACGCCGTACACATCACTGCGGCGGCAAGAGGCAAAAGAGAAAGGCGAAAAGACATAGAATGTTCCGTTTCCGGCGGCGGTTATACTGGCGTTTAGCACTGATTTTTCAATCTTATAACGAAATCCCTAAGGCACGCGACCCCCTCAAATGAAATCTTGCACACAGAAGCAGATAAGTTAGCGAAATGAACCGATAAAGCCTGAAAATATGCGTTCCTGGCGCATTAATGCCGACGAAATGTGGCCTGTAATGTGCTTTAATAGCGCCGTTTTTTACTCTACTCAGGCCGCGCTCAGCTATGAAACACACCCTCTCTCAATTCAGCGACGCCAGCGAATTCACGCAGCGCCATATCGGACCCGGCAACGAGCAGGTCTCAGCCATGCTTCACCAGCTCGGCGCGCCATCGTTGGATGCACTGATCAGAGAGACCGTGCCCGCCAGTATTCTTCGCGATTCACTGCCGCTGCCAGACGGTGTCAGTGAACACGATGCGCTGAGCGAGCTGGCCGCCATCGCCGGCAAAAATCAGATTGCCCGCTCGTTTATCGGCATGGGGTACTACGGCACTCACACCCCCAAGGTCATTCTGCGCAATGTGCTGGAAAACCCAGGCTGGTATACCGCCTACACACCCTATCAGCCAGAGATTGCCCAAGGGCGCCTGGAAGCCCTGCTGAACTTCCAGCAGATGGTTATTGACCTGACCGGACTGGATTTGGCCAACGCCTCGCTGCTGGACGAGGCCACAGCCGCTGCCGAAGCCATGGCCATGTGCAAGCGCGCGGCCCGCAAAAACAAGAGCGACGTCTTTTTTGTGGATGCCCAATGCCATCCGCAGACTCTCGCCGTACTGAAAACCCGCGCTGACGCCCTCGGACTGGACATTCACGTCGGCGACGCCTTCAGTGAACTTGAAAATACCGAATGTTTCGGCGTACTGGTGCAGTACCCTCAAACCGGCGGCGAGTTGCGCGACCTGCGCGCACTCTGCCAGACCGCACAACAGAACGATTGCCTGAGCGTGGTCGCTGCCGATCTACTCAGCTTGGTATTGCTGACCCCTCCCGGTGAGCAGGGTGCCGACATTGTCGTGGGCAGTGCCCAGCGCTTTGGCGTGCCGATGGGTTTTGGTGGCCCGCACGCCGCGTTCTTTGCCACCAAAGACAAGCACAAGCGCTCGGTGCCCGGCCGTATTATCGGTGTCTCCGTCGACAGCCGTGGCAAACCTGCCCTGCGCATGGCGATGCAAACCCGGGAGCAGCATATCCGCCGCGAAAAGGCGACCTCGAATATCTGTACCTCGCAGGCGCTGCTGGCCATCATGGCCGTGTTCTACGCGATTTATCACGGCCCCGAAGGCCTCCGCCGCATTGCCTTGCGCACCAACCGCATGACCGGCATTCTGGCAGCGGGCCTCAAGCAACTGGGCTATTCAAGCAATGAGCAATTCTTCGACACCCTCAGTGTCGATGCACAAGGCAAAGCCGGCGCCATCGCCGATGCCGCCGAAGCGCAACTGATCAACCTCCGCCGCAACGGTGACTCACTGGGCATCAGCCTGGACGAAACCACCACTCGTGACGACTTACAGGCCCTCTGGTCGCTGTTCGCCGACGGCCAGCCGCTGCCTGATATCGATGCACTGGATGCCGAACTGGCCGCTCTGCCGGGCATCCCCGAAGACTTGCAGCGCCACAGCGAAATTCTCAGCCATCCGGTGTTCAACAGCTATCATTCAGAAACCGAGATGCTGCGCTACATGGCGCGACTGGAACGTCGCGACATCGCACTGAATCACTCAATGATTGCGCTGGGCTCCTGCACCATGAAGCTCAACGCCACCAGCGAAATGATTCCGGTCACCTGGCCGACGCTGGGGAACATCCACCCCTTTGCACCGGTATCGCAGATTCAGGGTTACCTGCAGCTGGTCGATGAGCTGGAAAAACAACTGGTGGAATGTACCGGCTACGACAAATTCTCCATGCAGCCCAATGCCGGCTCACAGGGTGAGTACGCCGGACTGCTGGCGATTCGCCGCTACCACGAAAGCCGCGGCGACGTGCAGCGTGACATCTGCCTGATTCCCAGCTCTGCCCATGGCACCAACCCGGCATCAGCAGCAATGGCCAGCATGCGCGTGGTTATCGTCAACTGTGACAAGCTGGGTAACGTCGACATCGACGACCTGCGCAGCAAAGCTGAACAGCACAGCGAGCAACTCGCCGCCCTGATGGTGACCTACCCGTCCACCCACGGTGTTTTTGAAGAAGGTATCCGCGAGATCTGCGACATTGTTCACCAGCACGGCGGACAGGTCTACGTGGATGGCGCCAATATGAACGCCCTGGTGGGCCTCGCCGCCCCCGGCCATTTCGGCGCCGACGTTTCGCATCTGAACCTGCACAAAACCTTCTGTATTCCTCACGGCGGTGGCGGCCCGGGCATGGGTCCCATCGGCGTGAAAGCGCACCTGGCGCCATTCCTGCCCAATCACCCGGTCCAGCCTATCACCGGATTGAATGCCGATAACGACACGGTATCAGCCGCTACCTACGGCAGCGCCAGCATTCTGCCGATCTCCTGGATGTACATCCGCATGATGGGTGGCAGCGGCCTGCGCCGGGCCACAGAGGTTGCCATTCTCAACGCGAACTACATGGCTAAACGCCTCGGTGAACACTACCCCGTGCTGTACACCGGCAAGATGGGTCGCGTAGCTCACGAGTGCATTATCGACCTGCGCCCATTGAAGGAAAGCAGCGGCATCAGCGAAGAAGACGTGGCCAAACGTCTGATGGATTATGGCTTCCACGCGCCGACCATGTCGTTCCCGGTGCCCGGCACGCTGATGATTGAGCCCACAGAGAGTGAATCCAAGGCGGAGCTGGACCGTTTCTGCGACGCCATGATCAGCATTCGCCGTGAGATTGCCCGCGTCGAAGCCGGTCAGTTACCCGCCGACGACAACCCGCTGGTCAACGCACCGCACACTCAGGCCGACGTCATCGGCAACGACTGGACTCGCGCATACAGCCGCGAGGAAGCCGCCTGGCCAGCCAGCTACCTGAAAGACGCCAAGTACTGGCCAACGGTCAACCGCATCGACAATGTCTACGGCGACCGCAATTTGATCTGCTCCTGCCCGCCGGTTGACAGCTATCGCTAAGCACCGGCTTATCAGGCTTGGACTCCACGGGAGGGCGCAATGCCCTCCCCGAACGCGCATTTAGCGACCCGTCATTGCTTTTCCAAGGCCGCAGCGACCCACTCAAGCCGGTCTTGGCCAAAGTACATCTCGTCGCCGACAAAGAACGTGGGTGCACCAAAAGCACCTCGCGAAACGGCTTCTCCGGTCAATGATTTCAAGCGTTCTTTGACCTCCTCTGAACCGCAAAGCGCATCGTTTTCAGCAGGGTCGATACCCGCCTTACGCAACACCTCATTCAGAACATCCGCGTCACCCAGGTTTTTTCCCTCTGACCACAGTGCCGGATACACGGCGTTTAGATAGGCTTCAAAATCCGCGCTACCCAGCAGGCCTGCCGCGCCTCGCATCAACCGAAGTGTATTGATGGGAAAATACGGGTTAAGCGTAAACTCCACACCATAGCGCGCGGCATATCTGCTCAAGTCCGCAAACAAATACCGGCCTTTGGCCGGATTGGCCGCCGGCGATTGGTTTCCTGTCGCCTGGAACAGCCCACCCAACAGTATCGGTTTCCAATTAATACGCGCATCCAAACTACGGGCCATATCCGGAAGTTGTGTCCACGCCAGATAACTGGCCGGACTGCCCACATCAAAATAAAAATCAACACAGCGGCTCATAACAGCTCCTTTTTAAAAGGTTTCCATCCACGGACGAAGATCAAACTCGTGAGTCCAGCAATCCCGTGGCTGCGAATGGATATTCCAATATTGATCAGCGATATGTTCTGGCGAGAGTATCCCGCCCTGCGCTTTTCGAGCGTACACATCAGGGAAGCGCTCTTTTATAAAGTCCGTATCAATCGCCCCGTCTACCACAACGTGTGCAACATGAATTCCCTGAGGCCCCAATTCTCTGGCCATGCTTTGCGCCAGAGCTCGCAAAGCGAACTTGGCACCCGCAAACGCAGAAAAACCGCTAGCACCGCGCACCGAGGCCGTGGCCCCAGTGAAAATAATGGTGCCCCGCTGCCGGGGAAGCATCACTCTTGCGGCTGCTCGCCCCGTAAGAAAACCTGCCAGCGAGCCCATTTCCCAAACCTTTCGATAGACCCGTTCCGTTGTCTCCAGAATAGAAAATCGAACGTTCGCACCTATATTGAAAATGACAACCTCGACGCTGCCGATGTCTGCTTCAATATCCTTAAACATCGACTCCATATCTGTCTCGTTGCGGGCATCACAGCCGAACGCGTGAACGTCGCCGCCATCATTCCGAATGCTCTGAGCCAAGCCCTCCAGCGCTTCTTTTTGGCGACGCGTCACGACAACGGTATAGCCTTCTTTAGCGAAACGCTTCGCGATAGCGCCTCCGGTGGCATCGCCCGCGCCAATCACGACAGCAACCCGTCGATCTGTATTCGTCATGCCCACTCCCTTAAGTTCTATTTTAGAACTTTAATGTTAGTTCTATTTTGGAACCTGTCAAGTTACTATTCGAGAACCTGACGTTAGGAGCGAAATATGCGCTGGGAAGACCTGGACAAAGAGCCCTGCAGCTTAGCGAGAACTCTCTCGGTTATCGGAGATCGATGGACGCTGATTATCCTGCGAGAGTGTTTTCTCGGCATTCGCCGGTTTGAAGAGTTTGAGGAACGTCTGGGCATTACCCGGCACGTGCTGGCGGGCCGCCTGAAGAAGCTCGTAGAGAATGGCGTGCTCTACAAAAAGCCCTATCAGGACGGGCAGAAACGAGAGGAGTACCGCCTTTCTGAAAAAGGTATGGATCTCTACCCCATCATCATCAATCTCGTCTTTTGGGGAAACAAGTACATGACCGATGAGCACGGGCCGCCGATTATTCATGTGCACAAACACTGCGGAATGCCGATGATACCCGTCACTCACTGCTCAGCATGTGGAGAGGAAGTCCACGCGCGAGACGTTGAGGTAAAAGCAGGTGCGGGCTGGGAGGCCCGGCTGGGTGATCGTCTGAGCCCACCAAACAGAAAAGCATCTGCAAAAAAATAGTGCCAATGATATGCGGTGTTCTGCTCCCGTCCGTTACACCGAAAGGCCTGGCTACGCCTCGCCAGTCGCAGTTGAATGGGGCTCAGCAATGGGATTGTCGCAGTAGCAACCTCGATTCAACCAATCAAAGACGGTCGCCTCAGACTCCCACGACAAGGCAGAAACACCCATGACATCATTCACGGCAGTTGTACAAAAATTTCCCGACGTTACCGGGCCAACATAGGTCAACACAGACGCCCGCACAGTGAGTAGTGTTGGCGTTGACGGAATCTCGGCGAGTATGGCAGGCGCATCAAACACCCCGTTTCCAGTGCGATAGAGACCGACATCAATCACCTTCAGCATTGAGGTGGGGCGTTCAGCCTCCTCGAGGATCGCAGTCAGCTTTTTCAGCGTTGCCGCGGTACATGCACAATGGCGATCTACGATGAGTACTAACTGATCTCCGGCATACCCTTCGTCTAGCAACCAGGCCTGCGCCCTCCCCGAAAAGCCGTCGTTAAACCCCATAAGCGGAGCTTCATCCGGGTCGACATACCAGCTTTCGAGCGATGCCTGCCACTTCCCCAGCAGCACCAAAGCAAGCGGCGCCAGTATCGCGAGATGAATAAGTAACTTGTCGTAACGGCGTTCAGTTACACTTGCCAAAACATCCACCAACTGTCGAAGTTGGACGGCCACCCCAGTTCCAGCAGGCCAATCAGCACTGCGTACATCACCACATTCTTTTTCCAGGCCCGGCGACTCCACATCGCTGATTCAGGGGCACGCTGATATTGAAACCAAAGCGTATAGATAAGCAATCCAGTTGCGAGACCCACCTGCAGAGCAATGGCAAAATTAATGCGCGGCAACACTTCCGACGGACTCGCGAAGAGGTAGTGCCCCAAGGAAATCCAGTTCGCCAATACAAAGCCGTGAACCAGAGAAAAGCTGTAGTCGACTTTACCCCGGTAGATGTAGTCCACCGCGCGATGCGCGAGCAACATAATGGGAATAAAGAGCAAGGCGACAATCTCTGCCGTCAACCAGGCGGGCTCGGGATATTCATCAAAGAAGTAAACATTATCGAAGAAGTGCAATGCCGCGCCGTAAAGCGTTACCCAGATGAACCATTTATAGATTTTTGTTGGTGTGTCCATTTCAGTACCCTGCGAAATCCCATAGAATTATGCCATGCGACATATTTCTGGAGGCTATATTATGCCATGCGTCATAGTCAAGCTTCGTATCCATACCGGTGGCAGTAAATGAAAGGGCAAACCCGAAACAAAATGATCTTTGGCGCCATCGACCTGCTGCGCCGACGCGGCCTGAATGCCACCAGCGTCCGTGAAGTGGTTAAACACAGCAATACTCCACGAGGCTCTGTGCGGCACCATTTCCCAGACGGAAAGCAGCAATTGATCTCGGAGGCGATGCGCAGTGCCGACGAACTGGTAACGCAACTTTTGAAAGCGTTGATCGAAGACAAAGGACCAACAGAAGGGGTGCTATCTTTTATCGATAGCTGGAAGGACATCCTTCGCGACAATAACTATGAAGCCGGCTGCCCTATCCTCGCCGTTTGCGTCGAGCAATATATCGGCGACGATGGCGCGCCGGATACCGGCGTACAACGTCAGTTCCTTGATATTGCCGAAGAGGCTTTCAGTGGCTGGCAGGCGATTATTGCCGCAGCATTGGAGAGCAGCGGCGTTGATTCCCTCGCTGCAAGCCGCCGATCGCGTTTGATCATCGCGGCAATGGAGGGTGCCATTGTGATGTGCCGTTCCAGCAGAGATCCCGCGCCGCTGGACGACATTAAAACAGAAATAGGCCTTTTACTGGGCGCATCACAGCACTAAGGCCGGCACCCAGCGCAAAAGCCGTTCCTCACACCGAATACTGTGCCTCCAGCTCATCGATAAACGCCTTGCCCACCAAGCGCTGACGTTCGGCAAAAGGCGCTACCAGCGCCGGATCTTCGTTCAAGTGACGTTCATCGCGCAACACCGTCAGGGCCCGTTGCATACCCGCTACAGCACCCTGCAGGGCCGCGTTGGCATAGAGCACGATGCCATAGCCGAATTCCGCCAGTTCGCCGGTCGTCGCAATAGGTGTTTTTCCACCGATCACCATATTCATCAGCAAGGGCGCGCTCAGGAACGCCGGCAAACGACGCACCTCATCTGCCGTTTCCAAGGCTTCGACAAACAGAATGTCAGCACCGGCCTCAGCATAAGCTGCCGCGCGGTCAACGGCGGCATCGAAGCCATCG
>NZ_CFHTQA010000036.1:0-36630 GCF_984394615.1 Spongiibacter sp.
AATCCCCTGCTGACCATCGACGGCCAGCAGCACCTCATAACCGCGACGCTGCAGGCGACGGCTGAGCATATCGCGGTTCATTTCATTGTCTTCAACCAAAAGCACGGTCGGCATTTGTCACCCGTTGTTCTCTGTTGTGTCAGTTGCCGCCAGGCCCAGCCAATCGGGCTGGATCGTTGTGCGCAATTCATAGCGCCCGTCGTCGGCGGCCACCAGTTTGCCATACAGACTGCCTTCTTCTCCCGGCCCGAACAGGCAAATATCACTGGGGCTGGGCAGTTCAGCATCGCTCTCGATCAGCAGTCCATTATCGCGGCGGGCACAAAGGTGCACCGGCAGGCGCTCATCACCCAGACGCTTGCTCTCCAGCACATTCAGCGTCAAAGACTGCGGCGTCGCCAACCACTGCCAGGGTTGCGGCTCCGGCGATTCCAGCAGCAGATCGTAGGGCAGCCCCACGCCCAGAACTTCCGACAGTGGCAATGGCGCGTCCAGGCCTTTCACCGATACCTCAATGCAGCGACCGCGCAGCACTTCGCTACGGGCATTCTCCAGCGTGGCGGGCGAAACGAGAATCTGCCCACCTGCGGTACAGGCCTCGATTCGCGAAGCGAGGTTCACGTTGTGGCCCACCACACCATATTTGCTGCGCAGCTCGGAACCGATGTTTCCCGCCACCACATCACCGGTGTTCAGGCCAATACCAATTTCAATCGCCGGAAGGCCCTCGGCCACATTGCGGGCATTCACTTCACCCATGGCCCGCTGCATGGCGACGGCACAGGCCAGCGCTCTGTCGGCATCGTCCTCTTCACTCACTGGCGCGCCGAATACCGCCAGAATGCCGTCGCCGACAAACTCGTCCACCGTGCCGCGAAAACCCTGAATCACTTCCGTCATCACCGCCAGATAATGGTTCAACAGCAGCATGCAGCGTTCCGGCTCCAGCAGCAGACTGATCGTCGAAAAGTCGCGGATGTCTGCCATTAACACCGTCACCTGGCGGCGTTCGCCACCCAGCCGCAGACCGTCCTGTTCATCCAGCAGACGCTGCACGATCTCATCCGACAGATAGCGGCCAAACACCTTGCGCACAAAACGCTGACTTTTCTCCAGCTCGGCGAGGTACTCCCGTTCGCGATCGAACCAGGACTTACGCTCCAGCAACGCCGACACGCGCGCCCCCAGCAACGTGGCATTAACGGGTTTGATCAGGTAATCGCTGGCCCCGGCGTCAATACAGTGAATCGCCCCGGCCTCGTCCTGCACACCGCTGATGACCACCACCGGAATGCGCCGCAGCTCTTCGTCGGCGCGAATGGTTTGCAGTACCTCGTAGCCATTCAGGCCCGGCATTACCAGATCCAGCAGCAGCAAATCCGGCTTGGCACTGCGCATCACTTCCAGTGCCCGCTCGCCGCTGCTGGCCTCAATTACCAGATGCTCCTGACGCTGTAGCTGTTGCGCCAGCAACTCACGGCTGCTGTCATTGTCATCCACCACCAAAATCGTTGCTGGCGCCACGCGCCGCTGATCCAGTCGCAGACCGCGCTTGAAGCTTTTGAAAATGGAGGAAATGGGGTCGGTCTTGTCACCACCGGCAGTGGGCAAACGGAGCTTTTCCAGCTCCAGTTGGAAGCGCTTGGAAAGGGTGGCGATTTCGCTCAGCGCCTCGCAGCAGGAAGCATCGCCGAGGTCTTCCAGCAAAATTTCCACATAGCCTTCCACCACGCCGATACTGTTGCGCTGATCGTGACGCAAGCGCGACAGGGCAGTGTCATCGCTGGCCTCTGCCGCCGCCTCCAGCGAGGCCGACAACACCTCCAACGCCTCGGAAATGCGCCGGGCGTCAGCCAGTGCAGCGGGATCGTCCGCAAGCGCCTGCTCAACACTCGCCGCCCGGAGTTGCATCGCCGTCAACGGCGCGTAGAGGCTCTGACGAATGTCGTCCAGATACGCCTTCTCAATACGCTGTTTGTCGTTCAAAACCCGCTCCGCGCCAAGGGTGAATACCGCAATTATGGCAGCACCGCAGCAAAATAACACAGCCGCTGGCAATGCCTGGCACGCCTCTTTATAATGCCCCGGCTGCGCCCACCGGGCGCCCTCCGCGAAACCGCAAAACGGCAGGCCGATACGGCCCACGCCAAGCACGCGGCTCAGTGGGCCTTTAGCTCAGTTGGTTAGAGCGCTCGACTCATAATCGATCGGTCGCAGGTTCAAGTCCTGCAAGGCCCACCACTTCACCGCGTCGACAAGCCTTGTCGTCAGGTATCCAATCCAAAGTTACTCAAACGCATCCCAATACGGCGGCGAGCCGAAATAACCGTCGATAAAATCAAGAAAGCACCGCAGTTTGGCCGTTTGCAATTGGCGGTGGGCGTAGACGGCATAGAGCCCCAGCGGTTCAGGCTCGCACTGGGGCAGGACGACTTCTAGCTGCCCGGCCGCGATAGCAGGGCCAGCGATGAAGCTGGGTTGCAGGGCGATGCCTCCGCCATTGATTGCCGCCTGGACGAGCAGGTCGCCATTGTTGGAGACGACACTGGCGGCGGGTGCCCCCGGCCCTTTGCGTCGCCAATATTGAGATAAGTCCCCTTCATCTTCGATGTAGCTGTAGCGCAGATAGCGATGCTCGGCTAACTCTTCAGGCTGCGTGGGTCGACCGCATCGGTCCAGATAATCGGGCGAGGCGCAGAGCAGAATACGTACGGGTGCAAGACGTTTGGCGATAAGCGAGGAGCTTTTTAGCTGACCGATACGCAGCGCGACATCGAAGCCCTCTTCCACAATATCGACCTTGCGGTCATTGAGCTGCAGGTCGATCTCGATGGCGGGATAGGCCCGCTGGAAATCGCAGATCAAGGTTCCCATGTGGGAGATGGCAAAGGATACCGGCGCGCTGATACGCAAAAGCCCCTGCGCCTGCTGCTGGTAGTCGCCGAGCTGACTCTCCATATCGTCGATATCAAACAGCACTTGTTGAACGCGCTGAAAGTAGGCCTGCCCGGCTTCTGTCAGACTGATACGGCGCGTAGTGCGCCGAAGCAGACGCGTACCGAGCTGTTTTTCCAAAGCTGCGACATACTTGCTGACCAGCTGCGGTGACTTGTCCAAGCGCTCAGCCGCGCGGCTGAATCCACCCTCATTCACGACCGAAACAAAGGTCCTCATCGCATCGAGACGATCCACAGTCACTCCTTAAGTTCGCCAACTCGCCCCAATATTATCAACAAATTATTGATAGTTATAAAACATATCAGCCATTTATTGCCATTAAGTAGAAAGATAAAGTTGCACCATGGCTCGGGCAATAAGGACCTGAGCCACCCCAACGATTCTTAATTAACGGAGCACGACATGAATACCTCACTGATCAAAACGGTTTTACACAGCAACGCGGGCTTTGCCGCACTGGTGCTTCGCGTACCGATTGGCTTGATTCTGGCCGCACATGGCGCGCAGAAACTGTTCGCGTGGTTCGGCGGCTACGGCCTGGAAGGCACCGGCCAGTGGATGGCCAGCATCGGCCTTGAGCCGGGCTACCTGATGGCGCTGATGGCAGGCTGCGCAGAGTTCTTCGGCGGGCTGGCGCTGGCACTCGGTTTGTTAACGCGACCCGCTGCCCTGCTCACGGCTTTTACCATGCTGATCGCGATCTTCAGCGTTCATATTGATAACGGCCTGTTCATGAGCAACAACGGCTACGAGTACGCGCTGACCCTGCTTGTCGCCGCGGTGGCACTGGCGATTCAAGGCGGTGGCCGGTTCTCGGTGGATGCACTGCTGAGCCAACGCCTCAGTCAGTAAGCGCCCCCACCCCATCGGCCCGCAGCGTTGCGGGCCATACTGTTTCCCGAGGAGTGAGCTATGTTGCTTAACGGTAAATGGGCAGAAAACTGGCAGCCCGTTCAGAACAAAGATGAGCAGGGTCGTTTTATTCGCCAAACCTCGTCGTTTCGACACTGGATTACCCCGGACGGCAGTGCCGGGCCGACTGGCAAAGGCGGCTTTAGGGCCGAGAAAGGACGCTACCACTTATACGTCGCCTATATCTGTCCGTGGGCGTCGCGCACGCTGATGGCTCGCGCACTCAAAGGCCTGAGCGATTACATCAGTGTGAGCGTGGTGAATCCGGTATTGACCGATCAGGGCTGGACGTTTGGCGCTTACCCAGACGCCGATGAGGACAAACTCAATGGCGCGCAGTATATGCACCAGATTTACACTCAGGTTGATCCACAGTTCACCGGGCGCGCGACGGTGCCAGTACTCTGGGACAAGCATCAGCACACTATCGTCAATAACGAGTCGGCCGATATCCTTCGCATGTTGGGCAGCGCGTTTGATCATCTCACGGGCAATCACCTCGACCTTTACCCCGAGGCATTGCGCAGCGAGATTGATGCGCTGAACGACTACCTCTATCCCGCCTTGAACAATGGTGTGTATCAGGCGGGTTTTGCCAGCTCACAGGTGGCGTATGAGGAGGCTTACCACGGCGTTTTCGCGGCGCTGGACAGGCTGGAGTCCCAGCTCGCTGATGGGCGATCGTTTCTATTGAGAGAGCAACTGACAGAAGCGGATATTCGACTGTGGGTGACCTTAATTCGCTTTGATCTGGCCTACCACAGCTTATTCAAATGCAATCGCAACACCCTGCGATCGATGCCCCGACTATGGGCCTACACCCAGCGGATACTGGCGATGGAGGGCATTGCCAGCACCGTAAACGTCGACCATATCAAGGCCGGCTATTATTCGATTAAAGCCCTAAACCCAAGTGGTATTGTGCCGCTGGGGCCGCGGCTGGACGACTGATGTGCGTCAATACAACACATCGCTCGGCGTATTCCCGGAGCGATGTGTTGATGAGCATACCGCGCTTACTGGCAGCTAATATCTACATTATCAATGGTAGTGCCGTTCACAGTACCGCTGCCATTGCTGATGGAGCAAGTCACACTGCTGGAGGGCGAGAGCTTCACTTCGTAGCTGGCACCATCGGCCACCGGGTTGTAGTTATAGTTGTAGTAGCCGTTCTTGATACCGCCATCGTTGACCCACTTGCCGTCGATGAACAGCTCCCACTGACCAAAGTTATTGCTATTCGGCAGACCGGAAGTGGTGCCACCGATGTCGTAACCGGCCACAACTTCGCTACAACTGATGTCGATATTGTCGATATCGCTGCCGCTGAGCGTGCCGCTGGGATTGCTCACCGTGCAGTCCACCGCGCTGGTAGGATGAACAATGACTTCGTAGCTGGCGCCATCAGCCACCGGATTGCTGTTGTAGTTGGTGAAGCCGTTTTGCAGGCCACCGTCTGTGACCAGTGAGCCATCCACAAACAGCTCCCATGAACCAAAGCCACTACCCGCAGGCAGGCCACTGGTGCTACCACCGAGGTTGAACGCATTGTCGCTGCACTGAATATCAACATTGATGACATGGGCGCCGCTGACGATGCCACTGCCATTGCTGACCTCGCAACTCTGCCCCGCCGGCGCAGTGACAGTGACCTCATAGCTGCTGCCATCGGCAACGGGATCACTGTTGTACGTCACCGCCCCGTTTGCAAGCACGCCATCATTGGCAATGCTGTCGTCCAGCCACAATTCCCACTGCGCTGAGTTGCCGCCAGCATAGCCAGAAATAGTCCCGCTGATATCAAAGCTGCTGGCTTCCATATACGGTTCGAACTGACCGAGGAAAGCCACGGGATCAATGCTGCTGACGTTAATTTCATGAACCTCATCGTCCATCAAGCTTACGGCGTAGCTGTAGCCGTTTTCGTCGTCGTACCAAACGTACTCTGAATTGACCTGCTCAAACCGAGTGAGCTGCAAAGCATCACCATTGTTGTCATCCGGAGTGAGGTCGAGAAACAGATTACCCGAGCCAGAGAAGATAAATGACACGCGATCGTTCAGCGCATAAGGTGCTCCGGGCTCTGCATAGGTGAACTGCATGACCATGGATGTACTTTTGAGCGCATCCGGCAGGGTGCTGACATCGCCACCGCCGGAGTTCTCTTGCTCGAGCTCACTCAGGGTTTTCTGAAAGTGCGCAATGGCATCTGCAATACTGATCAGGGTCACGCCCATCACATTGAACACCTGCGCTTCGAAATCAGACTCACTCAGACTGAAATCCAGTGCGCCAGTAGTAAGCGAAGACTCGTCGATATTGATGCCGTTATCAGGATTGTTGTCACTGTCGAGCGATTGCAGCAGACGAATGATATTCACCACAACATTGTTGTTTATATCGTCAACACCCGCGATATCCAACGGCGTGAGTAAACGGCTTGCCCGCACCGACGGGAATTCAATATCGCCGATAAAGAAGCTGACCGCCTCGCCACGACGAAACCGGAAAACGCCGTCAGCATCGGTATAGCCTTCAAAGGATGGCGTTGAATAGCCAACGCCCTCGACCGCCGAGTCAACCAGTCGACCACTGGACTCAGACTTTTTATCATCGTCATCACAGCCAGCGAGCATTAGAGGAAGGGCCAGCACGCTGGCGCAAAGTAGAGATAGTCGGGGAGCGGTTGCTGTTTTCACGTGGAGTCTCCATACGGTCACATTGAGTCCTTCAGGAAACACTATTATTCACGCCCACTTCCCGCTTGCCCGCCCCCCAATTACGGGGGAAATAATCGCGACAATCGGCGCAGCGCAGGATCAAAGGCAACGACTGCTCTGAATTCAGCCCGGCAGGCCATTAATCCATTTCGCCAAAGTTATAGCGAAAGTCCACGGAGTACTGCGTTTCGTCCGGGCGGGTAATCGCCACATAATTCCCCCCCTGAAGAATGGTATCCAGCACGAGCAACTTCTCTTTGACTTCGGTGAGGTTCTTGGCATTGAAGATCACCGCCCAGCGCTTGTCTTCCGGTCCAATCGCCAGGCGCGCATTAATCTTGGTCGTCGCTTTCTGGAAGGTTTGCTCATCGAGGTCGTAGTCCAGATAGTGTTCACCCTGATGAATAACGTCCACCGCCATCATCCCGCCGATTCCCCAGCGCGGAACGATAGGAAAACGAATTGTAGGAGAGAGACTGGCTGACACCTTGGGATTGTACGGCAGCTCCTTACCGCTGAGGTCTTGCGAGGGATGCGCGTTCTGGCCGCACTCGGGCAGAGCGTCGGTGTCGTCCCAGGTCGTGGGACCACAGGGGAAGTGGCCGTACTGGGTCTCGTTAAAGCCCAGGCTGCCTTGAACACTCAGCCAGGGCATGGGCGGAAGCCAGCGAAAGTCGAGCTCTACACCCCGAGATTCCGCATCATCGACATTAACGGTGTAAATCGCAGTTCCGTCAAAAACATTGAGCTGCAAATTCTCGAACTGCATGCTGTACACCGTGGCATTCACTTCCAGGGTGTCGTCGAACAGTCGGCTTTTGATCCCCACTTCAGCCGAGACGGCCTCTTCCGGCTCGTATTGTAGGCTGCGAGTATGGATCACCGGCCCGGAAAAGCCCCCGCTCTTGAAGCCTTTGGAGATATTGCCAAACACGGTTAACTCATCAACCGGAGACCAGCTAATGGCAAGCTTTGGCGACACCTCGCGCTCTTTCAGCCGGTCCTTGGCGTAGTAATTTTCAGAGCCATTGGTGAGCGACGGTACGATGGAGTCGGAATAATTCGACTGTTCGCCATCAATCGTTTCCTCGCCATGGCGCAAGCCGAGTGACGCCGTCACGGTATCTGACAGATGCCAGTCCGCTTGCCCGAACAGCGCATAAGTCTCGGATTTGACGCGAACCGCGGTCTCGATAGTAAAGTCCTCACCGCTTCCGGGAATAACCCCCACTTCAGCCAGTAGAGAAAAGAGCGGGCCGAGAAAAGAAGGCAGCGGAATACCACGTCCTTCTGCGATGACAGGAGCCAAGGCAATCAGGCCATCAAGTACCAGAGACGTCTCCTGACTGACCTTCGATTGGGCATTGCCTGCGAACACCCCGAACATCCAGTCAACCGATTCTCCCCAGCCAAAAAGCGGGCCACTGTCGGCGCTATAACGCAGCTCAAACTGGCGTTGCATGTACCGGTCTGGCCCGTCGGTTTCAAAATAGCCGGTATTTACCGGGCTGAAATCCGTATCCAGCAAAAACGGTGTATCCACGCGGGCCCAGCTTGCCAGGCCGCTGACACTGCCATTTCTGAACATCATAAAGTCGCCCACATTCATATCCAGTTTGAGGGCGACCGAGTCGCTGTCGCGATTGGAATAGGTGGGTGAGTTAGAAGAGCGCGTATCGTTGAACTCGTCATCTTCGATCCGTGGATCGCGCTGCTCAAATGTTCGTCTGGCGGTCTCTGTCAGGTAAGAGTGCTGAAAGCCATTGCCCACACCTTCGTATTCCGTACTGAAGGCAATCAGCTTGAGTTCCACATCCTCACTGAGGAAGTAATCGAGGCGAAGACGTACTGATTCATCTTTAAATTCTTCTTTTTCGTTGTCTCTCGCAGTGTTGAACAAACCAAGGTACTTCTCCCGCTTTCGCCAACTGATGCGAGCTGCCAAGGTGTCCTCAATAAGCGGAAAACCTATCGCGGCCTCGTAGCGCTTTCCGTCGAGTCGCTCCTCAGTCACCTGTACATACCCGCCTGTATCAAGCGACGGCGACTTGGTGGTGAAGTTCAATACGCCAGCAATGGTGTTCTTGCCAAACAGTGTTCCCTGGGGACCACGAAGCACTTCCAGTCGCTCTAAATCGAACACACCATCATTCGTAAATGTGCTGCGCCCGTAACTGATGCCGTCGATGACCAAGCCCACCGAGGGCTCGATATTTCTGGCCAGCGGCGGAGAACCAAAGCCACGGATCATCGTCGAGCTGTATTGCGGGTTAGACGCCGTGAATTTCACGTTGGGCGTGTATTGCACCAGATCCTGCGCATCGGTAATGGCCGCTTCGGCAGCCAGATCGCCGGATAATGCCGACACCGACATGGGAACATCCTGCAAGCTCTGGGAGCGCTTCTGCGCGGTGACAATGACCTCTTCCAACAGCCTGCCTTTACCGGCCTGCGCCGAACACGCTCCAGAACTGCACACCAGTGCCAGAATCAACAGACACCATCTCTTAGCCGACCTTGGGACCATCACACTTCTTCCCTAGTTATTATTTTTATATGTTCAGGTATCAATGAGTGCGTCACTCACCGCAGAGAAGGTATTGATTCACCTGTCGCTATCACCGCATTAACGCGATCTGCCCATCGCTTATCTGGCAGCACATATCGACGCGAGGAGCTCTCTGGTCATGACGTCAAATCTGGAACAAAACTCAAATGACACAAAAAACGAGAGAGGTGATCTTATCGACTGCTCACTCCCCCCAGAAGATGACAACCGTAAACACTAAATCGACGAACTGGCCCTAATCGCGATTAAAATCGTCGCCAGGACTCGTCGTCGCCGGTCGCTGGTTTTCCTGCCGGCACAAACCGGCCCGAAGGAATTACGTATTGATCTGAAAGGATTTTTTTGACGTAATGCGAAAGAAATAATTCGAAGAAAGTCGTGCGAAAAAAACAGATAAAAAATGGGAGCCTCATGAAACGCTTTACTCAATCCTTTTCCCTGGCGCTGGCCGTCATTGCGGTGACGGCCTGTGACCGCGCGCCCTCTTCCGGTGACGGTGCGGCGATTCGCAGCATGGACGAGATCAAGGCATCTGGCGAGCTGCGGGTACTAAGCCGCAATGCACCGACAACGTATTTCCTGAATAGAGATGGCGACCCTGCTGGCCCCGATTACGAACTCACCAAGGCCTTTGCGGATTCTCTCGGTGTCGAGTTGCGCTTTATTGTGCAGGACAACATCGGCGACATTCTGTCCGGCATCAAAGCCGGGAAAGCTGACTTCGCCGCTGCGGGCCTGAGCAAAACTCCACAGCGCGAGACCGAGTTTCTGTTCACCCGCACGACCGAAACGGTTACCGAACAGCTGGTATGCCGACGTGGCGGCAATGTGGCCAAGAGTCTGGATAAACTGGCCAATGTTTCCCTCGAAGTGCCCACAGGCAGCAGCTATGAAGAAACGCTGACACAGTTGCAGCAGAGCAACCCCGAAATTAGCTGGAAGAGCAATGACAGCGCCGGTACGGAGAGCCTTCTACAGAAAGTATGGGATGGAAAGCTCGATTGCACCGTTGCCGACTCCAATATAGTCGCGGTTAACCGACGCTTCCTACCCGAGCTGATCGTGATGTTCGATCTGGGCACACCCAAGGCGCATGCCTGGCTGATGACGAAAGGCAGCAGCGAACTCAAGGGCGAAATAGACAAATGGATGGCCAGCGCCGACGGCAAGACTTCTTTGGCCGCCGTTCACTATCGGCACTACAGTTTTATTGAGAACTTCGATTTTGTCGATACACGCGCGTTGGTAGAACGCATTGAGGAACGGCTGCCCAAATACAGCCAGTTGTTCGAAAAGGCAGCGGGTAAACACGGTTTCGACGGCATGCTGCTCGCGGCACAGGCCTATCAGGAGTCGCACTGGGACGCGACCGCCAAGAGCCCCACCGGGGTGCGCGGTATTATGATGCTGACCCAGAACACCGCCAAATCACTGGGCGTTGAAGATCGACTCGATCCCAAGCAAGCCATCCCCGGCGGCGCAGCCTACCTGGCGGAGATGCGAGATCGCTTCAGTGAAGATATCCCCGAACCTGACCGTACCTATCTGGCACTGGCGGCCTACAACATTGGGCGCGCGCACATGCATGATGCCCAGTCACTGGCCAGAAAGCTGGGTAAAGACCCGAACAAGTGGGAGGACATACGCGAGGTTCTGCCGATGCTGTCGGACAAGCGTTACTACAAGGATTTAAAATACGGCTATGCCCGAGGCATGGAACCGGTGCGCTATGTGAAGCGTATTCGCAACTACGAGAGCATTATCAGCGCGAAAGATAAATAAAGGGCTGAGCACCGCCAGCCCCCTCTCGCCGGTTACGAGCCTGACTAGACCGGCGAACAGAGAAACACCGGAATATCCCGGTCGGTTCGCGCCTGGTACTCATCGAAATCAGGGTAAAGACTCAGCAGGTGTGGCCAGAGTTCGCGTTTGCGTTCAGGGCTTACCTGCTCAGCGAGATAGCTGCGTTTGTCTCCGCCCACCATGATCTCAACATCCGGATTGGCTTTCAGATTGTAATACCACACCGGGTGCCTTTCCATCCCGCCCTGAGAGGCTACCAATAATTTCTGCTCTCCCATCGGCAAATGAATCAGGGCGACTTCCCGCGGCTGCCCGGTTTTTCTGCCACGCATCGTGACAACGCAGATCGGATAGCCACCGGGAAAATGTTTCATCAGGCGCCCGCCGCTCTTCTTGTACACCCAGACATTAAAACGGGTGTAGTGGCGCATAATGAACTTAATCAGGCCAAACCATTTGTCCGGGATTTCAGCAACATCCTCCCGACGTGTTTTTACATAATCGAATTTGCTCATCGCATTCCCCGCATCAGCTCAGTGGTTTTTATTGTTGTGCCAGCCTTTCGCGTTCAGCGCGTGGAGTCAATGGAAAAACCGATCAGCTCGACTGCCAGAATTACCGCCTGATTCATCGGCCCCGCCCCTGCGACGATTTGCCACAATCCGCCGCGTCATCACTGAATTAAAATGCACATTTTTTAACCCGACATAATGATGACAATGATAATCCGCCATAGCGCCTCAGCCCTTTTCCTTTTCAGCTGTGCCTCGCTCAGCTTCGCCCAGACTCACCTTAACCACGACCTGCCCATTGAGCTGGTAGAAGTCAGCGCGACCGCTACCCATGGTGACGGCGAACAGTTACTCAGCAGCGCACCGGTCACACGCCCGGTTCACGACGCCGGAGAGCTGCTGCGTTCCGTCACAGGCATGACGGCATTGCGCCGAGGGGGCCGCGGCTTTGACCCGATTATTCGGGGGCAGAGTCAGGCCAATCTGAATGTCATTGCCAATGGCGCCTTTAATTATGGTGCCTGCCCCGGCCGCATGGACCCGCCCAGCACCTATATCAGCAGCGACAGCTTCGACTCGGTACGGGTCATCAAAGGCCACCGCTCCGTGGTTTACGGCGCGGGCGGCAGCGGCGGTACACTGCTGTTTGAACACCAGCGTCCGGACTTCAGCGACAGTCCCGTGCGTGGTGAAATCACCGCCGGCTACACCGGTAACAGTGATCTGCGGAGCAGCTCCGCGGACATCGCCACCGGTAATGAGCAAGCCTACCTCCGTGTATTTGGCAGTAAGAAGCGCTCAGACAACTACCGCGACGGCGGCGGTGATACGGTTGCCTCTGCCTTCCAGTCAGACAGCTTTGGCATCGTGGCAGGCGCCGATATTACCGCCAGCGATTATCTGGAAATAAACCATGAACGCGCCTTCGAAGACGATGTCTGGTACGCAGGGAATGGTATGGACGCGCCCTATGCCGACTCCGAGAGCAGCAGCCTGCGCTGGCATCATCACGCGCCAATAGGCCCCATCGACAGCCTTGAGCTGACGCTGTATCGCAGCGACGTGGTGCACCTGATGGACAACTACACGGTTCGCCAGCGCAATACGATGGCGAACGGTATGGCCGCGCCGTCCAGCTCCGACACCTGGGGTGGACGCCTGCTGGCAGGCATTGAGCGCGACAGCTACCAGCTACAGATGGGGCTGGATTACCGCGCCAATGCCCGCAAAGCGCTGTTGTATATGGATGCAGGTAAAGACGGCCAGTACGACATGTTGTTGTCGCGGATGTGGCCCGACGCCGAGCTGCGCCAGCGCGGCGTTTTTGCCGAACTCGACTATCGCCTCAGTAACGTCGACACCCTGCGCATCGGGACGCGCTATGACCAGTTCAACGCTGCCGCCCGCAGCGCAAATGTGAGCACCGGAATGATGGGCAGCGCCACGCCCGCTACCCTGTATGCCAACGCCTACGGCGTTGACGCGCGGCCACGCGAACGAGAGGGCATCAGCGCAGTGCTGGGCTGGGATCGCCAATTAAGCGAGCAGTTGCTGCTGAGCAGCAACCTCAGTCGCTCACTGCGCGCCCCGGACAGTTCTGAATTATGGATGGCCCGCAGCGCCATGGGCAGCACCTGGATCGGCAACCCGGCACTGGACCCTGAACTGCATCAGCAACTGGATATCAGTCTGATCGGCAACCATGAGCAAAGTCAGTGGAGTGTGACGGTATTCGGTGACGAGGTGCATAACTATATCGAGCGCTACGAGACCGCTGCGGGCGATCGCTACCGCAACATCTCCGCCTCATTATACGGCGCCGAGTTTGACGCGAGCCGCCCGCTGGGAGAATCGCTGCGAGCGGGGATCAGTCTGTCTTATACCCGCGGTGAAGGCGACAACGGTGATCTGGCGCAAATTGCGCCGCTGGAAGCACGAGTGAAAATTGACTACGAACGCGAACGTTGGGCCGTGGGCGCTGAATGGTTGATTGCTGATCGCCAGTCACACTTCAACTCCGCCGTCGACGTCGACTCGGCAACCCCCGGCTTTGCAGTGTTGCACGTCTTTGGACACTGGCAACTCACCGACGCGCTGTTACTGGAAGCCGGCATTGAGAACCTGTTTGATCGCCGCTATGCCTATCACGTAAACGCCGGTAACGCCGACCCGTTTACGCCGGATGCGCTGCGCGTCAACGAGCCGGGGCGGCAAAGCTGGATTAAACTGCGCTACCGCTTCTAATCGCCAGAAATCTTCTACACTGGTAGGCATCGCCCATATCGGAGATGTCTACCAAGATGACGTGGTTGCTCGAACACCGCCTGTGTCGCCGGCTGATCTCCATGCCGCTGATTGTGCTACTCGCCATCGTCATGGCGACAAGCGTTCCGCTTTGGCTTCCGTTGTCATGGCTACTGGGCCTGCTATACCCACCTGCTCGCGCCGCGTGGCGCTGCCTCGCCTTCATCACCTTATACCTGTTGTATGAGTGCGTTGGCCTCGCGGTGAGTGCCTGGCTGTGGTTCCGCTATCCCGTGATGGGCCGTGACCATCAGGACTATCTTCGCGCCAACGGGGCCCTGCAGTCCTGGTGGGCCAATGCCCTGTGCCGCTCGGCAAAGTGGCTCTTCCGGCTTCAGTTTGACGTGACGGGTGAGGAAGCCCTGAATGGGCCCGGCGCGATTGTCTTGCCACGTCATACCAGCATTGGGGATACGCTGTTACCCATGTACGTGTACACCATTCCTCAACAGCTGAACGTTCGCTATGTGCTGAAAAGAGAATTGCTGCTGGACCCCTGCCTCGATACCGCGGGACATCGCCTGCCCAATGTCTTCCTGAATCGCGCCGCCGAAGATATGTCTCCGGAACTGCAGTCGCTCACCGAGCTGGCAGCGAATGCAGGCAATGACGCGATTGTGCTCTATGTCGAAGGCACTCGCTTTTCAGAGCAAAAGCGCCAGCAGCTTCTCCGCCGCCTTATAGAAAAAGGCAATAGCGCTGCTGCCGACCGAGCCAAAGCGTGGACACATGTGCTGCCACCCCGCCCGGCGGGCGCGCTGGCCCTGATGGATGCCGCGCCTGAGAAAGATCTGCTCTTCTTCGCACATCACGGCTTCGAGGGTGCAGCGAGCTTTGCCAGTCTGTTCAATGGCAGTTGGCTGAACACCACCGTGAAAATGCACTTCTGGCGGGTTCCCGCCGCCGAGCTTCCCAGCGACGATCATGCACGCCGTGAGCTGCTGTTCGATCAGTGGCAGCGTATGCAGGACTGCATTGAAGAAATGCGGAAACGCTAGCAAAACCATAGCAAGAGCTGAGTGAAACGCCGTATCTGCTCTCGACGAGATTCGTCTTCCCACTTATTGTTAGCGGCTAAGCAAACGAAAAAGGGGACACTATGGCAATCTTAAATGAGTTCAAGACCTTTATTACTAAAGGCAATATGGTTGATATGGCCGTCGGCATCGTGATCGGCGCCGCCTTCACAACCGTTGTTAAATCCCTGGTTACCGACATTATCATGCCACCGGTGGGAATGATGACGGGCGGCATCGACTTTTCAAACTTCTTCATTGCACTGGATGGCCAGCACTATAACTCCCTGGATGAAGCGACCAAATCTGGCGCGGCAACCATTAATTACGGCTTGTTCGTTAACAATATTATTACGCTGTTAATCGTGGGCGCAGCCGTGTTTGGTGTGGTCAAAACCGTAAACCGCATCAAGGCGAAAGAAGAGGAAGCGCCCAAAGCGCCGGCCAAGCCCAGCGAAGAAGTACTGCTCTTGCGAGAAATTCGGGACGCACTCAGCCAACCGCCTGAAGCGAAGTAAGCGCTTCAGGGGCAGGACATCGAGCGTTTAATCTGACAGATAATATTCCACGGTCGACACCACCCTCACCATTTTGATGTGAGGGTTGTTGCGGTCCCGGTCGCGGATTGAAAACTGCCCCTGTGAAGCGCGCTTGATCTTGCCGAGCTGACTCTCGGAATCGCGAGCAAACTTCTGGGCCACTTCCCGCGCTTTCGTCGTCGCCTCTTCAATCATCGCCGGCTTGATATCATTGAGACGGGTAAACAGGTATTCAGCCTGCGCCTGATAACCGCCTTCCAGCACAATACCCCGTTTACCCAGCTGCGATAATTTGCTCATTAACTGGCGGATCTCGGGGATATTTTCAGAGTAAACCGTCACTGCCTGCGTCGCGGTGTAGCGAAATTCAGCGCGCATATTGCCACCGTATTGCTGGGCCGATTTATCGGTAATGGCGGGCGCACCCTGAGTGATCTCGCTCTCGTCTACACCATTGCTAGTCAGAAACTCGCGAATCTCGCCCGACTGTTGTTCCAGCGCCGCGTATAAATCGGCGAGCTGATTACTAGCGACACTGAACTGGATCGGCCAGATCACCACGTCTGCCGGATACTCGCGTTCGGCGAGCCCCTTAACGTTCACACTGCGCTCGAAACTTTTCACCTGCAGGGCGGCATTGTCCAACAGGTATCCCAGCGCGGAAAGCCCTAGAAGCAGGCATAAACCTAGAAAAATCAGGCCTGCCCGATTGCTGTTCTGCTGCATAAGATTCCCTCAACGTCATCCTTGTGGTCGCCATGCCCGTGGCTGGCAATGATCACTATAGACAATATTGAGGACAATTAGTTGAGCGGCGCTCACTCGGCTGTTGTCGGTGTCGCCGGTCGCAGCAGTAACAATAGGGGAATGGCCGCCAGCACTACCCACATCATCAGCCGAAAGTCTTGCAGAAACGCCAGGGTCGATGCTTGCGCCGTCACCGCTTGGTCCAGCATCGCCAGACCGGCCGGCGTGCTGACATCCAATACGCCCTGTCCAACCGCATTGTCGAGCGCCTGATTGTAGGGCGTCATGTAACTGGCAAAAGCCGCATGATTGATCTGCGTGCGCTGCGCCAAATACGCCATCACAACCGAGATGCCGATACTGCTGCCGATATTGCGAATCAAGCTGTACAGCGCCGTCGCCTCATTACGGTAACGGGGAGCCAGGGTCGAAAAGCTGATCGTGGTCAGCGGTACAAAAATAAAGCCCAGGCCAAAGCCTTGAACCAAGCCCGTTCCAATAATCGCGCCGCGACTCACATCCGTGGTGAACTGCGTCATTTCCCACATTGAGAAGGCGGTTAGCAACATGCCGAAAAACAGCATATAACGAGGGTCGACACGCCCCGACAACCGCCCCACGACCACCATTGCCATCATGGTTCCCAGGCCTCTTGGCGCCAGTATCAACCCGACATCTACCACCGGATAGCCCATCAGGTTTTGCAGGAAGGGGGGCAATAGCGCCATCGTCGCCAACAGAATAATGCCGACAATAAAAATGAAAATCAGGCCAAGATTGAAATTTCGGTCACGAAAGACACCGGGATCAATATAGGGCGCTTTGCTGGTAAACATATGGCATACGAACAGGTAGAACGCGCCCACCGTCAACACCAGCTCAAACAACACTTCACCACTCTGTAGCCAGTCCTGAGACTGCCCGCGATCGAGCATCATTTGCAGGGCACCGATGGCCAGGCTGAGCAGAAAAAAGCCCAACACATCAAAGCGTCGCGATTGGTCTGTTTCGGTTTCTTCCACAAACGCCGAAATGCCCAGCCACGCGAGTATGCCGAAAGGCAGGTTGATATAGAAAACCCAGCGCCAGCTGTAATATTCCGTCAGCCAGCCACCCAGTGTCGGCCCCAAGATCGGCCCCAGCATCACACCCATGCCCCACATGGCCATCGCGGCGCCGTGCTTTTCCTTGGGGAAGGTATCGAGCATGACCGCCTGTGAGAGCGGCACCAGGCTGGCACCAAATATGCCCTGCAGCAGCCGAAACAATACCAGCTGCCCGAGACTCTGGGCCGCACCGCAGAGCATCGAGGTCAGGGTAAAGCCAACTACCGACCACAAAAACACCCGGCGACGTCCCAAGCGGTCTGAAGCAAATCCCACCAGTGGCATCACAATCGCAGAGGCAACGATATAGGACGTGAGCACCCAGGAAATTTGCTCCTGACTGGCGCCCACCGCTCCCTGCATATGCGGCAGGGCCACATTGGCAATGGTCGTGTCCAACGCCTGCATGACCGTTGCCAGCATCACTGAAATGGAAATCAGTGCGCGGCGCCTGCCGGTATGCGAGGCGCCTTCGACGGGAACGGATTCGGGGGAAGTACTCTCACTCATCTCGGGCGACTCAGAGCGTCATGCCCAGCAGCGAATGGTGATGGCCGGTATCAATCTCGGGAATCGCACTCAACCCGGCCCGCAGCGGTGGTTGCCCCGGCTGACGGTTGATACGGATTCGCACAGGCACTCGCTGCGCCACTTTTACCCAGTTTCCGGTCGCGTTCTGTGCAGGAAGAAGGGAGAACTCCGAAGCCGTCGCAGGGCTCATGCTCTCGACCTCTCCTTCCCAAACCGTATTCGGATAGATGTCCAGTTCAACGGTTACCGGCTGTCCCGGACGTACCCAGGTCAGCTCTTTCTCCGTGTAGTTCGCTTCAATCCACAAGCTGCCGCTGGCAACCAGTGTCATCGCTGCCTTGCCGGGCATCAGATATTGCCCGCGCTTGGGTGGCGCGCTGACCTGACCATCCAGCGAGGCATGAATTTCTGTGTGCGCCAGATCCAGCTCGGCTTTTTCCAAGGCGGCCAGTGCCGCGAGGTAGTAGGGATGGTCTTCGATAGGCGATTCCAGCGAACCACCGAGTACCGCGGCCATCCGCGCCAATTCGGCCTTCTGCATTTCGACGCCCACTTCCGCGAGACGCCGGTTTTGCTCAGCGTTATCAAAATCCGAATCAGAGGTGTAATGCTCGTTTTTCAGGTTCTGCTGACGACGTTGCTCTTTATCGGCAAACTCCCGATGAGTTTCAGCCAGTCGCAGCATCGCCTCCGCTTTGAGATAGGCGGCTTTCTTTTCCAGCAGGTCGGTGCGTACCTTTTCAAGGTTGGCCCGCGCCTGATTGACGGCCATACGATACGGAGCCGGATCCAGGGAAAACAGCAGCTGCCCCGCATTGACGGACTGATTCTCACGGACGAAGACCTCGTTCACTTGTCCGGCCACTTCGGTGCTCACCTGCACTTTGTCTGCCTTCACGTAGGCATTATCCGTTTCTACATAACGGCCACTTTTCAGGTAGATATAGCCCCCTCCCAGCAACGCGACAGCAGGTACCACCACCATGAGAACAAAACGTTTCATCACTCGCCCCACGCATTTTCCATTCAATTAACCCAGTACCGGCGGGCTGCCGATATTGCGATGTTTAGCCCACTATTCGCCCAACAGGTTTTCGCGAATTTGCAGCAGCGTTTTAGTAGCCGCTTCGGCATCGCGTTGACTCAATCCCCGCAGTGCCCGGCTGCGCACCCGCTCACCGACGGCCCGGATTTCATCCAGATAGGGCTGCGCCTGCGGGGTGAGATGGATGCGGAAAGCCCGGCGATCGCTGAGGTCCTGACGGCGCTCCACCAAGCCCGCTTCGGTCAGCTGATCGAGAAGTCGCGCCAGGGTAATCGGCTTGACCTCCAGCAACTCCGCCAGATCGACCTGCCGCACGCCCTCATTCTGGGAAACAAAAATCAGTGCCCGCGACTGCGCCATGGTGAGTTGATTCTCTCCCAGCGTGTCGTAAAAACGACGTTTCATCAGACGCGCCAGATCGGCAATGATCAAACCAATCGGCTCGGGCTGTTCACTCATCATGACTTAGTACGCAAGAGTTATAGTAAGTAATGCTTATTATATTAGCGAACGGCAGGCTGTTGCGCCACCCTGCAAATGCAGGAGGCGCAAAATTACCGGGAGAAGGACAAGTGATCGCAGCACAGTGCTGCGCAAGCCTAGAAACCCCAGCTTTCGGGGTCGGGGTGCGCTTGACCGCGCTCAAGTACCTGCAAACCTTTCACGCAGCGCACCGCCAGCCAGACGACCCACAGCAGAATAATCAACCAGCCAATCAGGATCAGCGAGAGCAAGCCACCTACCAGCAAGAAGGGGATACTGATCCAGAAAGTACGGATCTGGAAGTCATAGTGACTGCGCAGCCACGCTGGGGCGTCGTTGCGATTCACGTAGGCAATCACCACCGCGACCACCGAGGTAATGCCAAACACCAGGCTCACCAGGTAGAGGATGTAGACCATTTTTGCCATGTTGGTAACAACACGTTCTTCGCTCATGTTCACGTCCTGTATCAACGCCGGGCGCCCTGCCCTGAATAGTTAATCCGGCAAATAAAAAGGGGCCGCAGCCCCTTGGTATACTTCAGCGGCGCAGCGTCAGATAAACAGCCATACGCAACTGACTGCAGTACCACTCATCACGATGGTATAGGGTAAGGCCATCCACACCATTTTACCGTAAGACAGACGAATGAGTGGCGCCAGCGCGGAGGTCAGCAGGAACAGGAACGCCGCCTGGCCATTTGGCGTACCTACACTCGGGATATTGGTGCCGGTATTGATCGCCACCGCCAGATGCTCCAGCTCCTGGTGCGTCAGGTTTCCAGCATCAAACGCCGCCTTCACTTCGTTGATATAAACCGTCGCCACAAAGACGTTGTCGGAAATCACGCTCAACAGGCCGTTCGCAACAAAGAACATGACGGTGCGCATATGGCCTTCCAAGGCCAGCACATGCTCGATAATCGGCGCGAACAAATGCTGCTCGTGGATCACCCCAACGACGGAGAAGAACACCACCAACAGCGCGGTAAACGGCAGTGCCTCTTCAAAGGCATGACCAATACGGTGCTCGTCAGTCACACCGTTGAATGCCGTTTGCAGCACAATAATGGTCAGGCCAATCAGGCCCACCGGCGCCAGATGCAGCGCCAGACCAGCCACCAGAAATACCGCCACAACACCCTGCACTATCAGCTCCGCTTTTTCGGCGCGACCACGCTTGGCATCCTGATCATTGGCATAGTCTTCGAGTACGCTGCGCACCGAATCCGGCAGTTTCGCGCCGTAATCGAAGAAGCCCGTCATTTCCAGCACGATGCAGGTGAGCCATCCCATCAGCAATACCGGCATACTCACCGGTGCCATCATGATGAAGAAGTGCGAAAACTCCCAGCCCATTTTCTCGGCGATCAGCAGATTCTGCGGCTCGCCGACCAGAGTGCAGACACCCCCCAAGGCGGTCCCTACGGCGCCGTGCATCAGCAGGCTGCGCAGAAACGCGCGGAACTGCTCCAGATCATGGCGAGCATCATCCTTCACACCGGCATCTTCATTGTGGTCGTGATCGGTATGGGAGTGATGTCCCCCGGAGGCCACTCGGTGGTAGACCGCGTAAAACCCCACGCCGACGGTAATCAATACCGCCGTGACGGTCAGTGCATCAAGAAAAGCGCTTAACAGTGCAGCCATTCCAGAAAACATGAGTGACAGCGCAATCTTAGAGCGGACACCCAGCAGAATCTTGGTAAAGACAAACAACAGAAGGTTCTTCATGAAGTAGATACCCGCGACCATAAAGACCAGCAGCAGGATAACTTCAAAGTTGTTCTTGGCTTCCATATACACCGTTTCCGGTGTCGCCATACCAATCATGATGGCTTCCAGCGCCAGCAAGCCGCCCGGTTGCAAGGGGTAGCATTTGAGCGCCATAGCCAGGGTAAAAATAAACTCGGCGATCAGCGCCCATCCGGCAACAAAAGGGCCGAAGGCAAAGAGCAGAATAGGATTAAGAACGAGAAAGCCGATAATGGCCTGTTTATACCAGAGCGGGGAATTTCCCAGAAAATTGCCATAGAAGGCGCTCGCAAAGCTTTGATTCATGGGCTTCTACCTTGCTTGACGAAATATAAGGCGGAGAGCGGCTGGGAGGTCGCTCAAGGCGGGCTGCATTTGAGTCCGCGGCGGATCATACTACATCTCTATACACGCCGTCAGCCGAAGAGCGGCGCCCATGCCGCCGCTCTCGACTAAAGTCGTAGCTTATAACGGTTCCGCTTCGGTTTGCTGCTGCGCGGCAATCGCCTGTCCCGCCGCGGCGACAGCACGACTGTCAGCCACCCGGCCACTGCCTTTCAAGGCATAGCGATTAAGACCGGCTATATGGACTTTACGTATGTAGTGTTGCCAGTCAATGGCCCTAGCATCGACCGGGAACAGCGCTTGGTCGCTCTCAGGCAGCGAGCGGTACATGGCCATTAACTTGTCGTTGTGAAAGATATAACTGGGCTGCGCATAAAAGGAGAAAATTGCCGACAACTCCATGGCGGCATCCAAATTTCGCCGGGCACGCAGTTTGCGACGGCGGCCAAAGCGGCTCAGCAGTGAACTCAAGACAATCAGCGCAAAACGCAAGCCGGAGGCAACCACAGTAAACAAGCGCTTATCCACCGCCACGAAACGCCGACTGGGAGCATCGCTGAACAGCTTGTCATAGTCGCGGTGATTTTCCTTGGCCTCGCTCATCAAATGGTCGATGAACTGTCCCATGGTCAAGGGGTTGCTGCCGCCACTGCAGCATTGATAAATACGGTGTGGCCCAGGTTCACGGAACTGCTCGGCCAGTGACAACAACACCGCATTCGCAACCAAATCGGCGGGGATAACATCGATGACCCCGCTGCGCTTGCCGGGAAAGAAAGCGACTTTGCCTCGGGCATAGGCCAGCAAAATCGCATCGGCGACCTTCACGCCCTCAATCCACCCCGGACAGGGTTCCTGAAGGGTACTCTCAATAATGGAGGGCCGCACAATCGTCAGTGGATAATCCCGCAGTGCCCGCATCAAGCGCTGCTCGCCCAACCATTTAGTAAAGGTATAGGTGTCGTTCCATCCCGCAGTTTGGGACTCGCGAATACCCAGCTCCACTAACTGGGCCTTCAGGGCGCGCCCCTCATAATTTTCCTTCAGTCCCTCGATTTTCTCGAGCAAGGATTCCACCAGGCCAAAGCTTTCGTAGTAGCCGCGCGCGTGCTGGGGCAAATTATCCATCCCCGCCGGGCTGACATTTTCCTCACGCATATCTCCCCGGTTAAGTCCGTTCACATAACAGGTGGAAACTTGAATGAGAGGCACGCCGCCTGCCGCCTCACAAAGCTCGACGATGTTATCCAGCGAGAGGGTATTGATCTCAAGCGCACGGTCCAGCTCTTCCCTGAAATTAACGCTGGCCGCGGAATTGATCACAGCATCCACTTCCCCCGCCAGCGTGTTAAAGGCCGCGCGAGACAGCCCAAATCGCGGTTCGGTGACTTCGCCGGTAATACAGTGCAGGCGCTGTTGGCAAAATTGCTCAAACCACTCGCCGCGTTCGGTCCGCAATGTATCAAAAATCGACGATGTGGCGACCTCGGCTTCGAAACGGCTGCGGGCATCCCGGTGATGGCGATTCCCCCGCATCAGCAGATAAACCGCCTCCACGTCCGGCACACTGCGAAGCAGCTTTTCCAGTACCACCTTGCCGAGGAACCCACTGGCGCCGGTTATCAGAATACGTTTGCCACGCAGCGCCGTAACGGTTGTCGATGGCTCTGAATTGAACTCTCGCATGTTGCCTCCTAAATTGAAGAAAACCCGCCTGATCGCACTTGCGATCGTTTGTCACCAGCCTACGCCGGCAACTTGACCCGCACATGACAAGCACCCTGATGCACTAAACAGGCCAGTCGCACACCCCGGCGTTATGGACTTTGCCTGCGGCACCGGGCCCGAACTGCACTGTTTTTGCACAAGTACTCAAGCAACGTCCCAGTTCAGCGCAGAATGATCGGTTTTTCTGATCTGAGTCAGCAGAATTCTCGACACCTCCCGACAAGACAAGTTTCTATACTGTTGCCATCAGTTCAGCGACCGCACAGGAGAACAAGATGGGTTTACTGGTAAACGGGAAATGGCAGGACCGCTGGTATGACACCGAAAGCAGCGACGGAAAATTCGAACGAGAAAGCGCCCAGTTCCGCCATCAGATCGGCGACAAGGACTTCCCCGTTGAGGCCGATCGCTACCACCTTTATGTCTCGCTGGCCTGCCCCTGGGCACACCGCACGCTGATTTTCCGCAAACTGAAAAAGCTCGAGTCCCTTATCAGCGTTTCGGTGGTCAGCCCGATCATGCTGGAACAGGGCTGGTCGTTTGAGCAGAATGAAGGCAGTAGCGGGGACCCGCTTTATGGCATGACGCATCTGCACGAGCTGTACACTCGCGATACCGCCGACTACACCGGCCGTGTCACTGTCCCTGTACTATGGGACAAAAAACAGCAGCGGATTGTTAACAATGAGTCGGCGGACATTATCCGGCAGTTCAACACCGCGTTTGACGGGCTGACCGGCGATACTCAGAATTTCTACCCGGCTGCGCTGCACAGCGACATCGAGAGCATTAACGAGCAGGTTTATCACGGTGTGAACAACGGCGTTTACCGCTGCGGTTTTGCCACCACGCAAGCCGCCTATGACGAGGCCTATCAACAACTGTTTGCGACACTGGATGCACTCGAAGCGCGACTCTCAGGTCAGGCATTTTTGGCAGGCGAACAGGTGACTGAAGCAGATTGGCGGCTGTTCACAACACTGATCCGCTTTGATGCGGTATACCACGGACACTTCAAATGTAACCGTCAGCGCCTGGAGGATTTCCCGTCGCTGTCCAACTACCTTCGCCAGCTTTACCAATGGCCGGGTATTGCTGAGACCGTGGATTTTTCGCACATCAAACGGCACTATTACATCAGCCATACAATGATTAACCCAACACAAGTGGTGCCTGATGGTCCGGCGATCGACTATAACCGGCCTCACAACCGCCGCTAAGCCAATACCCTATGCTGGAAATCTCTAACGCCGTTCAACTGCCGCTTCACGAAATCGAGATCAATGCGATTCGCGCCCAGGGCGCGGGCGGCCAGAACGTCAACAAGGTCTCCTCGGCCATCCATCTGCGCTTTGATATTCAGGCCTCATCGCTACCTGCCTTTTACAAGGAACAGCTGCTCGCCCTGCGCGATCAGCGCATCAGCAAGGAGGGGGTGATTGTGATCAAGGCGCAGCAGTTTCGCACTCAGGAGCAGAACCGGGAAGATGCGTTGAACCGGCTGCAGGCGCTCATCCGCAGCGTAGCGGTCAGCCGCAAAGCGCGACGCCCGACCAAGCCCAGCAAAAGTGCCCGCGCCAAGCGCATGGACAGTAAAACCAAACGCGGTAACATCAAGGCCTTGCGCGGCAAGGTCGACCACTAAGACTGACGGCTAGGTCAAATCCTGAAACGGATTGTAAGCAACTTCCCAATAGTGACCTTCGGTATCTTGGAAATACCCGGAGTATCCGCCCCAGAAGACCTCCTGTGCCGCCTTGATCAGGGTTGCCCCAGCGTTTACGGCCTGCTCCAGCACCGCATCGACCTCGGCTTTGCTCGCCACATTATGCGCCAGCGTAATACCGCTAAAGCCACCGGGCTTCGCCGATGGCAGACCAATGTCAGCGGCCAGCTCTTCACGCGGAAACAGCGACAGCCAAGCCCCCTCCATCTCAAAGAACACCACGCCTTCCGCGTCAAACTGATGCTCAGGCAGTCCCAAGCCATCCCGGTAAAAACGCTGCGCTCGGGCGAGGTCATCAACCCCCAGCGTAATCAGGCTGATTTTAGCTTTCACTTACGATCCCCTCAAAGTCGGGCCAATGCCGCCGCGTAAAGTCACCTCAGGTGGCGCAAGGCGCCCAATAGCGTGACAAAAACACAGCGCTGCGCTGATTCACATCAGCACAGGCCGAATACCGACGTCGCTGACAATCAGGCCTTATCGAGCGCCTGACTGACATCGGCAATAATGTCGTCGATATGTTCGATCCCCACCGAAATCCGGATGAGGTCTGCGCTGACCCCCGCCGCCGCCAGCTCGGCATCGTTCAGCTGGCGGTGGGTAGTGGTTGCCGGGTGGCAGGCCAGTGATTTCGCATCACCGATATTCACCAAGCGCAGGATCATCTGCAGCGCATCGATAAAGCGGGCTCCGGCTTCTTTGCCGCCGGTAATACCAAAACTGAGGATGCCCGAGGCTTTGCCGCCGGTAATTTTCTGGCAGGTTTCGTGGTAGGGGCTGTCGGGCAGTGCCGCGTAATTTACCCACTCGACCTTGTCGTGCTGCTGGAGGTAAGCCGCCAGCTTTTCAGCATTTTCGCAATGACGCTCCATGCGCAGTCCCAGTGTTTCGAGACCCTGCATAATCAGGAAGGCATTCATCGGCGACAACGCGGCACCGGTGTTACGCAGCGGCGCCACTCTGCAGCGGCCGATAAAGGCCGCAGGACCCAATGCTTCGGTGTACACCACGCCGTGGTAGGAGGGATCAGGTTCATTCAGAATCGGGAACCGAGCCTTGTTGGCGACCCAGTCGAACTTGCCGGAGTCGACAATCGCGCCGCCAATCGAGGTGCCGTGGCCGCCGATATATTTAGTCAGCGAGTGCACCACAATATCGGCGCCCAACTCAAAGGGACGACACAGGAACGGTGTAGCCACGGTGTTATCAACAATCAGCGGCACGCCGTGTTTATGGGCGATCTCTGCCAAGCGGGCAATATCCACCACATTGCCAGCGGGGTTGCCGATGGACTCGCAAAATACCGCCTTGGTATTGTCATCGATGGCATTTTCAAAGCCGTCGAAATCATCGTGGCTGACCATGCGCGTTTCAATACCCTGGCGCGGCAGAGAGTGGGCAAAGAGATTGTACGTGCCACCGTAAAGCTGGCTGGTACTGACAATGTTGTCACCCACTGCGCAGATGGCCTGCAAGGCATAGGTGATGGCGGCCATACCCGACGCGACGCCCAACGCAGCAATACCGCCCTCCATAGCCGCGATACGTTCTTCAAGCACAGCGGTAGTCGGGTTCATGATGCGGGTATAGATATTACCCGGCACTTTCAGATCGAACAGGTCGGCACCGTGCTGGGTGTCATCGAAGGTGTATGAGGTGGTCTGGTAAATCGGCACCGCGGCCGCTTTGGTAGTTTCTTCTGACTTGTAGCCCTGGTGCAGGGCGATGGATTCCAGCTTCATAATCGTTCTCTATGACGGTTGTATTCGTTGTTATGTCTACCGCCTGCCCTGTATCGACTAATTGTGATTATCTGCCATCAACGCCAGTGTATTCAGAAACGCGGATGGCATATCCATTTTGGCAATGGCCTCCGGGCCTGGCAGGCAATGGCGGCTGAGGAATTCTAGTAGACTTGGGTCGGGATCACAAAACAGCACATCCAATGCCAGGCGCTGGCCACCGTAAAGCCCTCGATGCAGCATATTGGCGGAGAAAATCAGCAGGTCTCCGGGCTCCAGGGCAATCCTCTCGCTTCCCGGCAAATCATCCGCCGGTTGCCGCCCCGCCAGCCCCATTCGCACCGACCACTGCTGGGGCGTATCCCAGCGACGGTGACTGCCAGGCACCAGCTCGATACCCGACTCGTGTTTTGTCGCGATGCGAAAATGCACGACCTCAGGCCCTGTTAACGCTGCACGCTGCTGGCATTCATCGAGGTGGTATTGAGGATCGCGATGCCAGTAATTTGCCTGAGCCGGATCCGCAGGATCGAAAAACAGTTGGGTATTCATGAAGCATGGCGCTGAGTCAAAGACCGCATTGACCTGGGCCATCAATGTAGGAGAACCCAAAAATTGAAACAGAGTTTCTCGCTGTGACGGACTGAGTAAATCCGGCGCGGTCAGGTAAGCCGCGTTGATCGCCCCAAGCCGGAACGCCTCCTCATTGGTCTCGATCCATGCGGAGTAATACGCGCTCAACAGCGTGTTTAGCTGGGCAATTTCCGTCGACGATAAAGCGCCAGCAACCCGTAAATAACCATCGCGCTCGTACTCAGGATTCACGGTTTGATGTACCTCGACCATATTTCGTCGCAGGCCGGCGGGTAAGAACACAATCCTCTGTACCGGCAACGCCGGTCAATCGGGTACGCCATTCCACTCCCATTATTCGCTTTTTATGAAACGCTTATCCGCGTTTACGCGCCTTCTTCGCCGCCGCCCTCAAGGCAGCACCATAGGCATTATTGCCCCATTTGTGCATGGCATCGAGATCGTCAAAGACGGTTTCCGGGGCCTCGTAATACGATAAGGTGTAAGGCTTGCCCTGCTTGTGATATTCAAAGGCGGCCAGCCCCTCGCTGACAAAGTCGTCTTTACTCAATGCATCGGCTTTCAGATACAGCACCCGCTTTATTATCAGCGCAATCATCAGCCCGTCGAGAAACAATCCGTAGCCGCCAAACATGCGCCGCGCAGTAACCGGGCCGACCACTTGCATCAGGTCGAGCACATACTCAGTGAATTCTTGATCGGCAGCGCCCACGCCATGCCTCCCGCAATAACGATGCTGACTACTATACCGGGCTGGATGCGAGCCACATAAAAAGGCGCCCGCAGGCGCCTTGTTCACAATCTCTCGCAGCGACTCGAGGTCACAGACTGAGGACTTTCTCGCCCCGGGCGATACCGGATACGCCGCTGCGTACCACTTCCATAATCGCGGCCTCACCGACCGCCTCCAGGAAGGAGTCGAGCTTGTCGGCCGCGCCGGTCACCTGAATGGTGTACACGCTGGGGCCTACGTCCACGATCTGGCCACGGAAGATATCGGTACAGCGCTTGATCTCGGCGCGCTGGGCACCGGTCGCCCGCACTTTTACCAACATCAGTTCGCGCTCGATATGCGCGCCCTCAGACAGGTCGACCAGTTTGACCACGTCCACCAGGCGGTTGAGGTGCTTGGTGATCTGCTCGATCTTGTGATCGTCGCCGATGGTGGTCAGGGTCAACCGCGACATGGTCGGGTCTTCGGTCGGCGCCACATTGAGCGTCTCAATGTTGTAACCGCGTTGTGAGAACAGGCCCACTACCCGCGACAGTGCACCGGGCTCGTTTTCCATGAGTACTGAAATAATCCGCCGCATCAGGTCCGCTCCGTTTTGCTCAGCCACATATCGCGCATGCTGCCGTTGGGGGCCACATGCATGGGGTACACGTGCTCGTGGGGATCGACATGAATATCCATGAATACCAGCTCGTTCTTGCGGGCAAACACTTCTTTCATTGCCTCTTCCAGGTCACTCAACTGAGTGACCTTCACGCCGGAGTGGTGATAGGCCTCAGCCAGTTTAATGAAATCTGGCAGCGAGTCCTCGTACACACTCTGTGAGTAGCGGCCTTCGTACTGCATGTCCTGCCATTGTTTCACCATGCCCAAATAGCCGTTGTAAAGATTGAGAATCTTCACCGGAATGTTGTACTGGGCGCAGGTAGACAGCTCCTGAATATTCATCTGGATACTGCCTTCGCCCGTCACACAGGCCACGTCGGCATCCGGGAAAGCCAGCTTGACGCCCATCGCCGCGGGCAGACCAAAGCCCATGGTGCCTAGGCCACCGGAGTTGATCCAGCGACGTGGCTCATCAAACTTGTAGTATTGAGCCGCAAACATCTGGTGCTGGCCCACGTCGGACGTGACGAAGGCTTTGCCGCCGGTCACCTTGCACAGCGTCTCGATAACCTGCTGCGGCTTGATGTACGGCGTACTGGTGTCGTAACGCGGCTTGGTCCACAGGCCGTGAGTGTCACGCCACTCGTCGATCTGTTCCCACCAGTGCTTGAGCGCACTTTGATCTGGCAGCTCTGGCTGCTCGGTGCGCAGCTCACGTACCAGCGCGATCAGCTCGGTCAACACCGAATCCACCGGGCCAACGATCGGCACATCGGCATTGATGGTTTTTGAGATCGCCGCCGGGTCGATATCAATATGAATAATCTTGGCACCGGGGCAGAACTTGCTGGTGGTATTGGTCACGCGGTCATCGAAACGTGCACCCACCGCCAGAATCACATCGCTGTGATGCATCGCATTGTTGGCTTCGTAGAAACCGTGCATGCCCAGCATACCCAGGAACTGGCGATCGCTGCCCGGATAGGCCCCCAGGCCCATCAGCGTATTGGTGACCGGGAAGTTCAATTCTTTCGCCAACTCACGCAGCTGTGGAGAGGCATTGCCCTGCACCACACCACCACCCGCATAAATCACTGGGCGCTTGGCGGCCAGCAGCAGGCTGGCGGCCTTCTTGATTTGTCCGCTGTGACCACGACTGGCCGGCGTGTAAGAGCGCAGCTTCACCTTCTTCGGGTAGTTGTACTCGAACTTGTCGTGCGGGTTAGTCAAATCCTTCGGCAGATCAACCACCACCGGGCCGGGACGACCACTGGAGGCAATGTAGAACGCCTTTTTGATCATCTCGGGAATTTCTTCAGTCTTGGTAACCTGGAAGCTGTGCTTCACGATAGGCCGTGAAATACCCAGCATATCCGTTTCCTGAAAGGCATCTTCGCCGATCAGGTGGCTCATTACCTGCCCCGACAGCACCACCATCGGGATCGAATCCATGTACGCGGTGGCAATACCGGTAATGGCATTGGTGGCACCAGGACCAGAGGTGACCAGCACCACGCCCGGCTTGCCGGTTGCGCGCGCATAGCCGTCGGCCGCATGGGTGGCCGCTTGCTCGTGACGCACCAAAATATGCGGCACCTTGCAACTTTTAAACAATGCGTCGTAGATGTGTAGTACCGCGCCACCGGGGTAGCCGAAGATGAATTCAACACCCTCGTCTTCCAAGGCGCGTGCGATCATTTCGCCGCCAGATAACAACTCCACTGAAAGACCCTCGCTTCAGTCTGAATCAAAAAATTCCGTCGCCACGCCCCCGGCTGCCAACCGGAAACGCACTTAATGTGAACGCATGTGATGTCGAAACACATACCTGCCAAACACCTTGCAGTGTTTGGGCGAATCGCCAAATGCCGCCATGGCGGCCATATTTGCCTCGCGGGGTAAGCGAAGCGGGCAATCTCGCAACACAGGTCATGTGTCTGCTGAGTGAATGGAACTACGTGTGTAGCAGCACAACAGCTTTAGTTGCACTCTGTAAATTGGCCGCAGGTAAGCAGCGCGGAAAACAGCCATCAAACCCATTACGGGTAGACCGGCTATTTTTTAACCTGCCCCCTTTTTTGTCAAGGCAAACTGCGCCTAACTGCCAGTTTTTTACGGCTTTTCCGCGCTTCGGCGAAATTGTGATCCGCCTTTGTGTGGCACAGAGGGAATCTGCCATAATCAGAACACGATTCACTCTGGCAGCTGTCGACGATGATAAAGAAAATTCTGCTGATTTCCGGCCTTGGGCTGACCCTGATGCTTAGCAGCAATCACCTGCTCGCTGCCAAGAGCGGTTACTATCGCTGGACCGACAGCGAGGGCAAAGTGCACTTCAGTCAGCAGCCACCGGTCGGACAGCGCTATGAGTTTGTCGAAACCCAGACCGGGCGACGCAGTATCTCTGAGGATGAACCGACAGCCGCAGACGGCGAGGCGCCCCAGGCGTCACCCGCCGACAACGCCTCAATGGAAGTACTGCCTCCCAAAGACCCAAGCATTTGCGAGCAGGCCAAGGGCAACTTGCAATCGCTCTCGACGCACGGCGCCCGAATCAGAGCGACAGACGCTGACGGCAAAGCAAGGTACCTGACAGCCGAGGAAATTGAGCAGCAACGCCTGCGCGCTGAAGAAGCCATTCGCATCCACTGCAACTGATCACGGCTTATCAAGCAAAAATCTCAGGCAAAAAAAGGCCCGGCGGGAGAGCCGGGCATGTAAAGGGCGGGTTGCTTTGTCGCAGGGCTACTGTAACGTCGCCGCCTTGAAGCTGAGTTGATCTCCATCAATTTCTGCCCGGATTTGCTGTCCCGGAACAAATTCTCCCTGCAACAGACGCTGTGCCAACGGGTTTTCGATCTGTTGCTGGATCGCGCGTTTCAGCGGCCGTGCACCGAATACCGGGTCGAAGCCGATTTCCGCCAGGCGATCCATCGCTTCGTCACTCAACACCAAGCTTAGTTCACGCTCGGCCAGACGCTTGTTGAGGATCTCGAGCTGAATATTGGCAATCGCCCGCACCTGATCCTTCGCCAGTGGCTCGAACACCACCAGCTCATCAACACGGTTGATAAACTCGGGGCGGAAGTGACCGGATACCACATCCATTACGGCATTGCGGATCTCGCCATACTCGGCGCCATTGCGGGTCAGTTCTTGAATCACATCCGAACCGAGGTTGGAGGTCATCACAATCACTGTGTTGCGGAAGTCCACGGTGCGACCCTGGCCATCGGTCAGTCGACCGTCATCCAGCACCTGCAGCAAAATGTTGAACACATCCGGATGCGCTTTCTCCACCTCATCAAGGAGCAGCAGTGAATAAGGCCGACGGCGCACCGCTTCGGTGAGATAACCGCCTTCCTCGTAACCCACATAGCCCGGAGGGGCACCGATCAGCCGTGCCACGGAGTGCTTCTCCATGAATTCCGACATGTCGATGCGCACCATGGCCTCTTCACTGTCGTACAGGAAATTGGCCAATGCCTTACACAGCTCGGTCTTGCCCACACCGGTCGGCCCCAGGAACAGGAAAGACCCATTGGGGCGATTGGGGTCGCTCAGGCCCGCCCGGCTGCGACGCACTGCATTGGACACCGCATCCACCGCCTCGGCCTGCCCCACCACGCGCTTGTGCAGCGCGTCTTCCATGCGCAGCAGTTTGTCTTTCTCACCCTCCAGCATTTTGCTGATAGGAATGCCTGTCCAGCGGGACACCACTTCGGCCACTTCTTCGTCCGATACCTTGTTACGCAGCAGCTGCATCTCGCCGTGCTCAGCCGCATCCGCCGACGCCAGCTGTTTCTCCAGCTCTGGAATTACGCCGTATTGCAGCTCAGACATTTTGCTCAAATCACTGCTGCGACGGGCCGCCTCCAGATCCAGCTTCGCTTGCTCCAGCTCACTCTTTACCTGGGCGCTGCCGCTTAGGGTGGCTTTTTCCGCCTTCCAGACTTCTTCCAGATCAGCGTACTCTTTCTCCACCTTGTCGATATCTGCATCGAGTTTATCCAACTGCTTGCGGGCAGACTCATCCTCGTCTTTTTTCACCGCCTCGCGCTGAATTTTCAACTGGATCAAACGGCGCTCAAGCTTATCCATCACCTCCGGCTTGGAGTCGATTTCCATGCGAATGCGGCTGGCGGCCTCATCGATCAGGTCGATGGCCTTGTCGGGCAACTGCCGGTCGGTGATATAGCGCTGCGAGAGTTTGGTCGCGGCGATAATTGCCGAGTCGGTGATATCAACACCGTGGTGAACTTCGTAGCGCTCTTTCAGGCCGCGAAGAATTGCAATCGTGTCTTCTTCCGAAGGCTCATCCACCAGGACCTTCTGGAAGCGACGCTCCAACGCGGCGTCCTTTTCAATGTACTGGCGATACTCATCCAGCGTCGTCGCGCCCACGCAGTGCAACTCGCCACGAGCCAGCGCCGGCTTAAGCATATTACCCGCGTCCATCGCGCCATCGGCCTTGCCCGCGCCGACCATCGTGTGCAGCTCATCGATAAATAAGATGACCCGACCTTCTTCTTTGGCCAGCTCATTCAGAACCGATTTGAGGCGCTCTTCAAAATCACCGCGGAATTTGGCACCGGCCAGCAACGCACCCAGATCCAGCGACAACACTCGCTTGTCCTTCAGACCCTCGGGCACTTCACCGTTGATAATGCGCTGCGCCAAGCCCTCGACGATCGCCGTTTTACCCACGCCGGGCTCACCGATCAGCACCGGGTTGTTCTTGGTGCGGCGCTGCAAGACCTGAATAGTGCGGCGGATTTCATCGTCGCGACCAATCACCGGATCGAGCTTGCCGGACTCCGCGCGCTCAGTCAGGTCGATGGTGTATTTCTCCAGCGCTTGCCGGTTTTCTTCTGCAGAGGCGTCGTTCACCGCCTGCCCTCCTCGTAACTTTTCAATCACGGCCTCAAGCGCCGCTTTGTCCACGCCCACATCCTTGAGCAACTTGCTGACCGAACTGGCCGACTCCAGCATGGCGAGCACCGCCAGCTCGCTGGAGATATAGGCGTCGCCGCGCTGTTGCGCCAGCTTGTCGGTAATATTAAAAACCCGCCCCAGGCTTTGTGAGACGTGTACATCGCCCGGCGCGCCCTCGACGCGAGGCAGTTTATCCAGGGCCGCATTCACGGCGGTATCCAGAGAGGCGACTTGCGCGCCGGCCTGGCTGAGCAGCGGACGCACGGAACCGCCCTGCTGCTTCAGCATCGCGGCCAGCAGGTGCTCAGGTTCGATATATTGATGGTCGCGCCCCAGCGCCAGCGACTGGGCATCGGCCAGCGCGGTTTGCAGTGAGTTGGTGAATCGATCAATACGCATAAGCGGCATCTCCATCAGCGCGGCATTAACCACACTATTAATAAGGTCTTTTATAGAGATGGGGTTGCGTAACGGAGTTTCAAGGTGTGCTGAAAAAAATGCGCGACTTCCGTGACGCTACACCAGGGCAATCAAGCTTGCCTGACGGCCACAGCGCGGCTGGCGCCGGTAAGAGTAAAAACGACTCTCATCGGCAAACGTGCAGTGCTGTCCCCCGTATATGGCGGCAACACCACAGCTTTTCAACTGAAGACGGGCCAGTTGATAGAGATCCGCGTGAAATTTGTCGCCGCCCCCAGGCTGAGAGACAAAACAGCGGGCAATGTCTTCTGCTGACGGCCCTGAAAACGCGTCGAGAAAGGTATCCCGCACCTCCACTCCTACCTCAAAATGCCGGATCGAGATTGCGGGCCCCATCCAGGCCATCAAGGTATCCGGGGAGCAAGTAAAAGACGCGATGGTCTCTGCCAGCACGCCCTGACACAGTCCCCGCCAGCCCGCGTGGGCAGCAGCCACCTGTGTGCCCCGACGATCACAGAACAATACCGGCAGGCAATCGGCGGTCATAATGGCCAGTGCCAGCCCGCGACGATCAGTCATCACTGCATCGGCTTCCGGTGGGGGCGCTCCATTAGGCGATACCTCATTCGCGCGAAACACGGCGGTGCCGTGCACTTGCTGAAGCCACTGGATAGCCTCGACACCCCTTGGCTTTAAATCATCCAACAAAGCACGGCGATTAGCCGCCACGGCATCGGGGTGATCGCCCACATGGTCGCCAAGATTAAAGCTGGCATAATCCCCTTCGCTGCTACCACCGCCCGACGGCGCTTCCCGCTCGGTGCTCACCGCCAGTACATTCGCGGGCGCAGGCCAGTCGGGCAGTATCACCGCCGTTTTTCCTCGGCATCAAGTACCGCCAGCAGGGCTTTCATATCGTCCGGCAGAGGCACTTCCCAACTCAGGGTATCGCCGCTGCGTGGATGCTGCAGCTCCAGTTTGCGGGCATGCAGTGCCTGGCGCGGAAAGGTTCGCAGCATATCCACCAACTCCTCGCTCGCGCCCTTGGGCAGACGCGGTCGCCCGGCATACGTGCTGTCGCCGACCAAGGGATGGCGAATATGCGCCATATGGACGCGAATCTGGTGAGTACGCCCCGTTTCCAGAAAGCAGCGCACATGGCTGTGGTCTCGGTAACGTTTTTGCAGACGATAGTGAGTAATCGCCTCTTTGCCCCCCACTTGCAGCACCGCCATTTTCGTACGCTGCTGCGGGTGTCGCCCCATCGGCTCGTCGACGACACCGCCACCGGTCATGCTGCCCATCACCACCGCATCGTATTCCCGGTGGACGTCGCGAGCCTGCAACTGCATGACCAGATCGTTATGGGCTTCCAGGGTTTTCGCCACCACCATCAGACCGGTGGTATCGCGATCAAGACGGTGAACGATACCGGCGCGCGGCAGCGTGTCCATCACCGGGCTGTGATTGAGCAGTGCATTAAGCAGCGTGCCGCCGGGATTGCCAGCACCGGGGTGCACGACCAGACCAGCGGGCTTATTGATAACCAGGATATCCTCGTCTTCATAGACCACATCCAGCGCAATAGGCTCGGGCTCAAAGCGCCCCTCTGGCTGCAGCTCGGCACTCAGGCTGAGTACGTCGCCCTCGTGCACCTTGTCGCGGGGACGCAGTACCTCGCCATTGGCCTTGAGCGCACCGCTCTTAATCCAGGCCTGCAAACGCGAACGGGAAAATTCGGGGAACATGCTGCTGGCCGCCTGGTCGAAACGCGCATAGTTCAAGGCGGCCGGTACGGCTTCCTGGCGATTGATAATTTCTGTCATAGTGAATCTCCGGGGCCTCCTTTATACCACCCTGCCGCTGTGGTTAAATAGCAGGCCCTCGCAAAGCGGGGTTTTTCCGCCATCTGGAACGGATACATGAACGCGTTTACCAAGCTCCTAGTACTCCTACTAATAAGCACGCTGGCTGCCTGTGCCAGTAAACCGGACCGGCCTGAGCTGTCGGAGCGGGAGATCTACGAAACCGCGCAAGGCTACCTGAACAGCAAGAATTTTTCACTTGCCATTCAGAACCTGCAAATGCTGGAAAGTCGTTATCCCTTCGGCCCCTACGCCGAGCAGGCACAGCTGGAAATCATTTACGCCCACTATCGGGCGGGTGATAACGAAGCCGCCGTCGCCGCCGCCGACCGATTTATTCGCCTGCACCCCGGCCATGAGAAAGTCGACTACGCCTATTATATGCGCGGCCTTTCTAACTACACCGAGGGCGAAGGCTTACTCGAGCGGTTTATTCCCACCGATATGACCCAGCGCGATCCAGGCGCAGCGACCCAGTCCTTTGAAGACTTCCGTCAGTTGCTGCAACGCTTCCCCGACAGCGCCTACGCCGACGATGCTAGGGCGCGGATGATTTATCTGCGCAACCGACTGGCCCGTTACGAAATTAACGTGGCGAACTATTACTTCAAGCGCAAAGCCTATCTGGCCGCAGCTAACCGTGGCCGCTATGTGATTGAGAACCTGCCGCAGACGCCGGCCGTGCCGGACGCGCTGGCAGTGATGGTTCAAGCCTACCTGTTGTTGGGCATGGACGACCTTGCAGAGCAGACACTCGCCGTGCTGCGCAGAAACTACCCCGATCATCCAAACCTGGACAAAGACGGCAACTTCCTGAGCGAAGTGGGTATTGATCAGGAAGGCTCGTTCCTCAACAAAGCGACCTTCGGATTGATCGACCGCTATGAGCCACCGCGCTTTGACAACCGCCAGAAGGGTCAGGAGTAATTCCTGACCG